>CAJWMX010000428.1 GCA_913043805.1 uncultured Acidobacteriota bacterium
GGCCCAGGGCTTTAGGCTTTGGGCGCTCGGCAGAGGCGCGAGTTCGTGCAACTGGTGTTCTAGCGCCGCTCGATCTGGGTGGTACGGGCGCCGGGGGGGCGTCGGCGGACTCGTCAGTCTTGCCGCGCAGGCCGGACCGCGGTTCGTTGACATCACCTGGATGTCGATGGCGAAGCTGCACTACCAGGTTGGCGGCACCGGCATCGTGACCGATGGCTACATCACCCGCATTCCGCAGGACGCGTTCTTCGGTGGTCCAAGCGGGCTGGCCTCGACCCGGCGGGCATATCAGCCCGACGGCGATGCGGTGCGGAGCGTCCTGGACGCGCTGGGTGGACCGAGCGCCGTCACGACGCTGCTGACGGGGCACAGCCACTGGGATCACTCGTTCGACACGGCCACTTGGTCTCGGCTGACCGGTGCACCCATGTTCGGTTCCAGAACCACCTGTCTGCAGGTGCAGGCCGAGGCGATTCCGGCCGACCGCTGCACCGTGGTCGAGGGCGGGGAAGCGGTCGCGGTGGCTCGAGGGCTGACGATGTACGTGGTTCGGTGGAACCACAGCGGGGATTCGGAACGGAACCCTGAGCAGCACGACCCGGTGGAGCTCTATGCGGCGCCGACGCCGGACCCTGGTGGCGGGGGACTGCGGGCAGGTGTGGCCGAGGATTTCCCGAATGGCGGCGGCAGCCGAGGCTACTTGTTCGTGGCTGATGGCCCGGACGGGCGATTCAGCTGGTTTCAGCAGAGCTCGGTCAGCGCGGCTGACATCGACATGCCGATTGTGGTCGGCGGCGTCGACCATGGGGCGCCGCTGGCCAACCTCGAGGCGGCGATGGCGGACGCTGGGCTCGACCGCGTGGACCTGTGGATCGGCACCGGTGGGTACCCCGTGGCCAGCCGGGTGGTGCCGGTACTCTGGCCGGACTACTACCTTCCCATCCACTGGGACGGCCTCTGGGAGCCGTTCGAGGCAGGGCTGTCGCGTCTCTATGCCGGCGGCGAGCCCGAGGCCTACTTCCGCGACGTCGGGGTCGAGCTGACGCCACCGGCGCAGTTCATGGATCGCTGGCGCCTCGATGTCGCCGGCCTCGAACCCGTGAACAACGACGGGGTGAAGAACGCGCTCGGCTTCGCTACCCGGTAGCCGTACGTGACACGGGCCCACCCGCCGGGGATGAGCCCGTGAAGAGCGATCGTCTGGCCGGTGCTCTACTGCTTCGGCAGTTCCGTGACCTTCTGGGTGTTCAGATTCCGCGCGCCGGCCATGATGCCGGTCATGCCGTAGTTCCCCTCGTGACAGGCGTACTCGAAGATCGGACCGTCGGTGCGCCGGAACGGGATGGCGGCCGACCAGGGCCGCGTGTAGTTGTTCGGATCCTCAATCGTGAACTCGTACATCACGGTGTCCGGGTCCAAGCGAGTGATCCGCTCAACCAGCTGCGTGTCTCGCGACGACCCGCGGAAGTTCGTCGCCTGACGAAAGTGCTTGGTCGCGATCACCAGCGTCTCACTCTCCCAGTGGGCACGCGAGTCGCCGCTCCACTGCCGGATGTCGCCATGCTCGGGGGTCTCGCTGATGGGGATGACGCGGGTGTTATGGATGTGCTCGTTGGTGATGGTGATGTAGCCGGGCACCTGCAGGATGAGCACGTTGTTGTTGTAGGACCCCGGGCGCATCGGCGGGCCGGCGTTCGACCCCATCAGGCACCGGTCGCCCAGGGTGCGATCGGTGTAGTGGTCGGCGAAACCGTTCCTGACGTTCAGCCGCCGGATCTGGGCCTCGACCCGGAATTCATCCGTGTAGGGGATGCGACCGCTCGGCGGGTCGGTGACGAGCGATGTCCGCTTGTCGCTGGTGAGCTCGATGCCGCGCTCGTACCAGAACTCGTTGTAGGAGAGCACGCCGCCCTCCTCCCGTGACTGATACCCGGCGCTCGGCGCGCCGGACTCGGGGTCGAACAGGTCCCGATTCAGGCGGGTTCGCTCCGAGGCCTCGAACGCCGCCGCTTCCTCGGCGCTCAGGGTATCTCTGCCTTCGAGGGCCGCCGGGCGCTCGAGAGGGGTCAGGGTCCGGAAGGTGAAGATCCCGGAGATGTCCGGCTGCCCGTCCGGGGTTCGCATCGGCATACCGTCGCCGCCCGACTGGGCCAGCGCCGGGGTCGCCGCCAGGGCCAGAAGCAGTCCGCACGCCGTTGCTCGGATCACACGCATGGGGTCCTCCGGATTAACGAGGGAGTTCGTTCCGATCGCGCTATCCTACCGCCGCCTTGGCGCCGGTTCCAAGTGCGGAGCGTCGAGTCCTCGGTCTGCGGTAGCATGAAGCCGACTGCCATGGGGGAGGAGCGTTGACTACACGGATTCTCTGGATCGTTGGGCTGTCGGCCGTCGTGCTGGCCGGCGGACCGTCGTTCGCGGCGGCGCAGGAGCCGAGCGACGCCAATATCAGGGCGGGGCGGCGACTCTACACCCAGAAGGCCGACTGTCAGGCGTGTCACGGCTGGTCGGGTGACGGCGTCCGGATGGATCCCCAGTCGCCCGACGGCGCGAACCTCCGCGAGTCGACCCTCGACCGTGACCAGCTGATCCTCGTCATCAAGTGCGGGCTGCCCGGTCGCGACATGCCGGCGTTCGACCGGCTGTCCTACTCGGACGACCGGTGTCTGGGCCGCACACAGGCCGATCTGGATCGCATGGGCCTGAGGCTTCCCGATCCGGCGGCCACGCTCCAGAACCGAGAGGTGGAGCGGCTGGCGGACTTCCTGCTGACCAAGGTGGTCGGACAGGGCGAAATGACCCGCGAGAAGTGCATCGACTTCTGGGGTGAAGAAGTGGATGTGTGCAACGACTACTAGACGGTCGGTGTTTGAACAAGCATGCGACATCTGAAGATGGGACGGACGCACGCGGCGGCGCTGGTTGTGGCGGGTGCGTTGCTGGCGGCTCCGGCCGCCGCCCAGCGGAACAGCCTTCCACTCGAACTACCGGACGGTCCGGCGGCCGAGGGATTCGACCGCTCGCGGCTGACCAACACCTGGAACGGCTGGTTCGAGACGTTTCACGTCGAGGCGACCGAGCCCCTCGTTGATGTGCTGGCCGAGGGGCGCGTAGCCGAAGATACGCCCTTGCTGGTCATCGAGACCGAGACGAGCCGGCTGGCTTTCCTCCGCGACCAGATGGCCTACCACCACATCGCCCAGGGTCGGGCGGGTGGCAAGGACTGGCTGGCGACCTTTTGAGTGGTGTGCAACAGCGGAACCAGGATGGTTCCCACGATAGACGGCACGATGCACCACTTCGACAACGTGGGCCTCTACGATGGGCTGTTCGTACTTCAGGATCGGGAGAGCCGCACGATCTGGAACCACATGAACGGTCAGGCGCTCTATGGACCTGGTGTCGGCACCGATCTCGGCCCGCTGGGTAACATGTTCCGGACGAAGGTCTCACAGGT
>CAJWMX010000429.1 GCA_913043805.1 uncultured Acidobacteriota bacterium
TGCTCTCGCGTCTGCGGCATGACCGATTCGTCGGCCGCAACGACCAGGAGCACGGCATCGATGCCGCTCGCTCCAGCGAGCATGTTCTTGACGAATCGCTCGTGCCCCGGCACGTCGACGAAGGCCATCGTCGTGTCGTCGCTCTGGAGATGCGCGAAGCCGAGGTCGATCGTGATCCCCCGGTCCTGCTCCTCCTTCAACCGGTCCGGATCGGTACCCGTCAGCGACCGCACGAGCGCGCTCTTGCCATGGTCGATGTGCCCCGCCGTCCCGATCACCACATGACCCGCCACCTTCGCCCCCGTTCAGCGCCGCCCGCGGCGGCGAGGCCGTCGCCCACCACCATCCGGGCGGGCCCCGCGAACAGGTCGAGAGCGCGGCCGCGACGTGGACGGGCCTGACGTCTCCGCCTGCAGAATCTCCGTCAGGCCCAGATCTATCCGACGGCGGACCGTGTCCACCTGGACGACCCGCACTTCCACTTCGTCCCCGACACGGTAGCGCTTGCCGGTCGATTCGCCGCGCAGCGCAAGCTGAGTCTCGTCGAAGTGGTAGTAGTCGTCGGCCATGCTCGAGATGTGCACCAGCCCCTCGACGACCGGATCCAGCAACTCCACGAACAATCCGAAGCCGGTGGCGGCGATGACGTATCCGGAGAACGTCTCGCCTACCCGGTCGACCATGAAACGCACCTTCTTCCAGTGCACCAGCTCCCGCTCCGCCTCCTCGGCCCGACGCTCCATGTCGGACGTGTGCCGGCCCACCTCGGAGAGGGTGTCAGCCAGTTCGTCAGCCCGCCCGGTCTCGGGCGCGCCACGCCGTAGTTCCCGAAGCAGTCGATGGACCACGAGGTCCGGATAGCGCCGGATGGGTGACGTGAAGTGGGTATAGGACTTCGACGCCAGGCCGAAGTGCCCTCGATTGACCGGCTCGTAGCGCGCCTTCTGCATCGTGCGCAACATCAGCACCGCGACCGCCCGCTCGGCCCTCGTCCCGCGGAGCGCGCGGACGAGCTGCTGGAAGTGCCGGGGGCGCACACGGTCCGCGGGCGCACCCAGGCCATGCCCCAACGTGCCCACGAACGCCTCGAACTCTTCGACCTTTGCCGGGTCCGGCGCGGCGTGGACGCGATAGAGCGCCGGCATCTTCGCCGCCTCGAGGGTCCGGGCCACGGTTTCGTTGGCGGCCAGCATGCACGCTTCGACGATCCGATGCGCGACGTTCCGATCCGCCGCGACGATGTCCTCCACCACTCCCGTCTCGTCGAGCACCAGTCTGGTGGCTTTGAGGTCAAAGTCGATCGAGCCCCGGCGAGCCCGATTCGCATGGAGCCACCGCGCCACCACCTGGAGCATCTTGAGGAGCGGCATCACTCCTTCATAGCGACGTCGGGTGGCGTCATCCCGGGCGGTCAAGATCGCATCGACTTCGGTGTAGGTCAGCCGGTGGTCCGAGTGAATCACCGTGTCGTGTAGCTCGGACTTCAGCACTCGTCCACGCGCATCCACTTCCATGAAACAGGAGTGCGCGAGGCGGTCCACTCCGGGGTTCAGGCTGCAGAGCCCGGTCGCCAGCGAGGCCGGAAACATGTGGAGGGCCCGCTCCGGAAAATAGACCGACGTGGCACGCCGGTAGGCCGCGGCATCGAGCGCGCTGCCGGGACGCACGTAGTGACTCACATCGGCGATGTGCACGCCGAGCCAGTGGTGGCCGTTCTCCAGCCGTTCGATGGTCAGCGCATCGTCGAAGTCTCGCGCCGACTCGCCGTCGATGGTGACCGTCAGGGCCTCGCGCAGATCAAGGCGCCCTCGGCGGTCACGTGGCCGGACTCGCTCGCCCAGCCGTTGGGCCTCGTCGACCGCCGCCGGATCGTCCTCGTCCTCCAGGTCGTACTTCCGGATGACGAGCCGGGTGTCCACGCCAGGGTCTTCGAGCCGGCCGAGCACTTCGACGACGCGCCCCACCGGATTTCGAGTCGGTGTGGGCCAGCGCTCGATCTGCGCGATGACCACGTCGCCGGACCGCGCGCCTCCGTCGGCATCGGCCGGCACCTGCAGGTCCATCGTCAACCTCGGATCGAACGCAACGACATACCCTACGCCGCTTCCATCGGTTTCGTAGCGACCTGGTAACGTCTCGGCGGCCCGCTCGAGGACACGGATGATCCGTCCTTCCAATCGTCCCGCCACGCGCTCGACGCGCACGGTGACCCGGTCGCCATGCATGGCCCCGCCCAGGTTGCCTCCGGAGACATAGACGTCCTGCGTGGCACGCTCCGAGGCGTCGGGGGTGACGAAACCGAAGCCTCGCGGGTTGGCCACCAACCGTCCGACGACCAGATCCATCCGATCAGCGAGACCATACCGATTCCCTCGAATCCGAACGAGTTCGCCCACCTCGACCAGCTGCGTCAGCCGACGCCGGAGGGTCGTACGCTCACTGCGCGGGAGCCCGAGCGCCCGCATCACCTCGCGGACGGTCGCCGGATGCGACACTCGTTTTCGAATACGCGACAACAGCTGCCTCGCGCTCAGCCCGTCCGCGCCCTTTTCACCCATTGTCACCGCCACTCACAACCACCTGCAGATCACCCACGTTGGTGCCGGATGGTCCCGTCCGCACCAGATCTCCTAGTGCGTCAAAAAAGGCATAGGCATCGTTGTCGACCAGATAGCGTTCGACGTCGAGCCCCTCGGCGCTCGCTCGCGCAGCCGACTCGGTGTCGACCAGCGCCCCGGCGGCGTCGGTCGGTCCGTCGACCCCATCAGTGCCGACGCTGGCCAGCACGGCCGGCTGCCCCCAGTCGTCCATCGCCTTCACGGCGGCGAGCGCCAGTTCCTGATTCCGTCCGCCGCGCCCCTGCCCGACCACCTCCACCGTGGTCTCTCCTGAAGACACCACGCAAACGGGCCCCGCCCGGCGACCTGCCGCCCGGCGCGCCGCCGCCGGATGCCGGCAACCGACCTCCCGGGCCACGCCGGTCACCGCCTCGTCGAGGGTAACCACATCGTAACCAAGGCGCACGGCGGCCTCCGCGGCTCCCCGCATCGCATCGGCGCGACCGCCGACAACCTGATAGACATCCTCCGCGCGTGACCACGTGCCACGGTGACCGCCCTCGGTGGCACCTCGGGTCAGGGCCCGCATCACCGGCGGCGGCATCCGCTCCGCCACCGGGGCAACCACCGCGAGGGCGTCGGCCACGCTCGTCTGATCAGGGGCGGTTGGTCCGGATCCGATCACGGAGGGATCGTCCTCGACCGGGCCGACAACATCCGAGATCGCCAGCGTCAGCACCGGTCCGCGGGAGGCGGCCGCGAGTCGCCCTCCTTTCACCAGTGAGAGCTTCTTGCGGACGCAGTTGAGTGCATGGATAGGGACACCGGCGGCGAGAAGAATCTCAGTCGCGCGAATCTTCTCCTCCAGGGTCACACCTGCGATGGGCGCCGCCAG
>CAJWMX010000430.1 GCA_913043805.1 uncultured Acidobacteriota bacterium
CGAGATCTTCCGCAGCAACCCGAAGTTAGACAGCATCTTGCCCGCCCCGAGCACGACCGACGACAGCGGGTCTTCGGCCATGGCCAGGGGCAGACCGGTTTCCTCCCGGAGCCGCTTGTCCAGGTTCTTCAACAACGACCCGCCGCCGGTCAGCACGATGCCCCGGTCGACGATGTCGGCCGACAGCTCGGGCGGCGTTCGCTCGAGCGCCACGCGGACGGCGTCCACGATGACGTTGACCGTCTCGGCCAGCGCCTCGCGAATCTCTTCGTCGGTGATGGTGATGGTCTTCGGCACGCCTTCGATGAGATGGCGGCCCTTGATCTCCATCGTGATGCGGCCGTCCAGCCCGTAGGCCGAGCCGACCTTCATCTTGATCTCTTCCGACGTCCGCTCGCCGATCAGCAGGTTGTACGTCTTCTTGATGTACTGGATGATCGCCTCGTCCATCTCGTTGCCAGCCACCCGCACCGCCTTGCTGTAGACGATGCCGGCCAGCGAGATGACGGCGATGTCGGTGGTGCCCCCACCGATGTCGACGATCATGTTGCCGGACGGTTCGGTAATCGGCATGCCGGCGCCAATGGCGGCCGCCATCGCCTCTTCCACCAGGTAGACCTCGCTCGCCTTCGCCCGATAGGCGCTGTCCTTGACCGCCCGCTTCTCGACCTGGGTGATCTCAGAGGGCACGCCGATGACGATGCGGGGCCGCACCCCCATCTTCCGGTTGTGCGCCTGCTTGATGAAGTAGGTAAGCATCTTCTCGGTGATCTCGAAGTCGGCGATCACCCCATCCTTCATCGGCTTGATGGCGATGATGTTGCCGGGCGTCCGCCCCAGCATCTCCTTCGCCTCGCGCCCCACCGCCTCGACCCGCCCGGTGACCTTGTTGATGGCCACGATCGACGGCTCGTTCACCACGATGCCCTTCCCGCGGGCATAGACACAGGTGTTGGCCGTGCCCAGGTCGATGGCGAGGTCGCTCGAAAACAATGCGAACAGTGAACGAAAACTCAACGACTCAATCCCTTCCCACGCGACGGGTCAACTCGGTATAGGTTTCGACCCGATCCAGGTAGCGCGCCAGTGCGCCGCCCGCCCGACGCCACCGCGTGGCCAGATCCACCGGCGACACTGGCGCCGCAAGATGCTGAGAGAAGCCGTAGCCACGCGAGCGCTCCAGCACCGTCGTCTCGGAACTCGACGAATAGGACAGAATCGGCGCTCCTTGCGCGACGGCACGCAGCCGTCGCCAGTTCGGGCGCCGTCCCGGCCCGAGTTCCCAGAGCACGGCGGCAGGGGGCGGTCCCGTCTCGGTCGACTGGAGCGCTGATTGCGAATAGCGGGCGAAGCGGTAGCGGCGCTGACGCGCCAGGCGAGCCAGATGGACCTCGACGTCTGAACCGGCGTGATGAAAAACGGCGACCGCCAGACCTGGCCGGGGTGGCGTCTGGCGTTGTCTTGCCGTCTTGCTGTGACCCCGTGCCGCCATACTCAGGTCAGTTCTGTCAGTCCCCCTAAGTCCTTCAACACATGAAAAATATAACATGTTTATGGGATCCGGACGCACCAATATGGTGCAATCCAGACCCCGCCCCACCGGTGATCCGGCGGTGTGTCTCATTCTGAGTCAGCGCTTGCCGCTTCCAGAACCGGTACCGTAGAATCGAGAATTCGGGTGTGGGTTCGCACCCTCGGAGCGGACCGCCCGTTCAGGAGTTGATTGCACCATGACGATGCTTGATCGCATGCGCCGCCATCGCGGGTGGCTGAAGTGGACGCTGGCCGTCGCCGGATTCGCCCTGCTGGTGCTGGGCTTCCCGTTGATCCAGCCACAGCCTGAGACCCCCGGTGCCCTGACAGACGTGATCGCCCAGGTCGGCGAGCAGGAGATCACGATCGGCGAGTTCCGGAACGTCTATCTCGCGCAGCTCAATCAGTACCGCGCCCAGTCGGGCGGCGAGATCACGCCGGAGATCCTGCAGTCGATGGGCATCGACCGGCAGCTGCTGCAGCAGATGATCGACGAGTATGCCGCGCTCCAGGAGGCGGAGCGACTCGGGGTCATCGTGACCGACGCCGAGATCCGAGAGCGGATCCTCTCGCTGCCGCTCTTCCAGCAGAACGGCGTGTTCATCGGTGAAGAGGCCTACGTACAGATGCTGCGTGTGCAGCAGCCGCCGATGACGCCAGCCGAGTTCGAAGAGCAGGTGCGGCGCTCGCTGATGCTAGAACGGCTGCAGACGGCCGTCACCGACTGGATCACGGTGACCGACGACGATCTGCAGAAAGAGCACGAAGCCCGCAACGAACGGGTCCGGGTGAGCGCCATCAACTTCCGCGCCGACGACTTCCGCGAGGGCCTCGAGGCCACCGACGACGACGTCGACGCGCTCTACGCGCAGAACGCCAACGACTATCTCGTGCCCGAGAAGCGCCGGCTGCAGTTCGTGTTGATCGACGTGCCCGCGCTGCAGGATGCGTTCAACCCGAGCGACGCCGAGGTCCAGGCGTACTACGACAACAACACCGCGCGCTATACCCAGCCCACGAACCTGCGCGCCAGCCATATCCTGCTCAGGACTGATGGCGACAACCAGGAGGAAGTGCTAGCGCGGGCACAGGATCTGGCGACCCAGGCCCGCGAGGGCGCCGACTTCGCCGAACTGGCTCGGCAATATTCCGAGGATGAAGGCACGAAGGAGACCGGCGGCGACCTCGGCCCGATCGAACGGGGTCAGATGGTCCCCGAGTTCGAGGGCGCGGCGTTCGCGCTGTCCCAGGACGAGGTCAGCGACCCGGTCACCAGCATGTTTGGTGTCCACGTGATCAAGGCCACCGAGAAGAGCGGCGGCGAGTCGCAGTCGATCGACGAGGTGCGCGAGAGCATCGTCACGCTGCTGAAGACCGAAAGCGCCCAGGCGCGCGCCGATGCGCTGGCTCAAGCGATGGCGGCCGAGATCACCGCACCCGAGGAGATGGCCACCGCCGCCCAGCGGCGCGGGCTCGAGGCGCAGGAGAGCGGCTTTGCCGGACCGGGCGAGCCGATTCTGGGGCTCGGCTTCTCGCCCGAGGTGACCAACCAGGCGTTCCAGCTGGAAGAGGGCGAGGTAGCGGGCCCGATCACCACGCCAACCGGCCCCGCGTTCGTCACCGTGACCGGCGTGCAGGCCCCGTATGTGCCGCCACTGGACGAGGTGCAGGCACGAGTGCGTGACGACGTCATTCGCCGCAAGGCGTTCGTGGCGGCGCAGGAGCGCGCCAACGCCGTCGCCGCCCAGCTGAAGGAGGCCGAGGACTTCACCGCTGCCGCCGAGGCGGACGAACTGACGGTGAACAGCAGCGACCTGATCGCCCGCGGCGCCGCGGTGCCCGGCGTCGGGCTGAACGCGGCGGTCGAGGCGATGGCGTTCTCAATGGATGCGGGCGAGACCAGCGACCCGGTCCTGAC
>CAJWMX010000431.1 GCA_913043805.1 uncultured Acidobacteriota bacterium
AGCGGTCCTACACCGAGCGATGCCTGGTGGGTCGTTCGTCGGGGCCACCGATGCTGCCCGGCCTGTCCAACAACCACAAGCGGCTCGTCCAGACCGACGACACGCTGCTGATCCTCAACGAGACGTCGCACGACGTCCGCGTCGTCCGGATCGGCGGCGACCACGAGGCGCCGGAGTTGAAACGGTGGCTGGGCGACTCGATCGGCTGGCGGGAGGGCGACGTGCTGGTGGTCGAGACGACCAACTTCGTCGACCGTCCGGCCTACGCCAACGGCAGCGGCGAGATGCTCGTCTTCGAAGAGTTCCGGATGCAGGACCCCGACTCGCTGGTCTATTCCTTCACCGTGGAGGACCTCTCGCTGTGGAGCAGCCACTACACCGGTGAATACGAGTGGGCCCGAAGCAACGGCCGGGTCTACGAACACGTCTGCCACGAGGGCAACTACCCGCTGGACGGCATCATGCGTGGCGCCCTCGAACGGATCTATCGGGGTGAGGACATTGGCGGTGTCCCCAACCCGACACGTTGCCCCCTCCGGTCGCCCTACTTCTCTTCGAGCGCGACAAGACGTTCGAGCAGCCGCTCGACCTGCGCCGCCTGCCAGGCGATCTGCTCATCCTGCTCGCCCAGCCGCTGGCGCTGCTGCACCTCATTGAGCAGCATCGCGTTCACCTTGTGATACTGCACCGTCTCGATCTGCCCGTCCGGGCTGTGCACGACGAGGTCCGGATAGACATCGGCTACCTCTTCGGCGATGAGGCCGTACTCGATCGGTTTGACGGCCCCGTCGAACGCGTCGCGGTAGCGGAACGAGACGGGCCGAAGCTGTATCAGCGCCGCAGTGGCATCACCCATGTCGCGGATGTCCTCTTTGAACGGCCGCGACGATGACACCGTCCCCAGCTGGCCGTTCGAGTCGATCATCACGTTGATCGCGTTGGCGGCCCCGGTGGTGACACCACGAACCCCGCAGATGAAGGCCTGGGTCTGGTTCGATCCGATCCGAATCGTGGCGTTCTCCGTGCTGGCGCCCCGGTTCCCGATGTAGACGTTGTCATTGCCTGAGCTCAAGAACGACCCAGCCAGGTAACCAACGGCTATATTCTGCGTGCCAGTACTGGGTCTCAGCGCGCCAAAGCCGACGGCGGTGTTGAAATCCCCCGCCCCGTTGAAGGCCAACGCGTGGTAGCCGACCGCTGTGTTCCCGCTCCCAGCACCGTCCCTCAGCGCGGAGAAGCCGACCGCCACGTTCGCATCTTCGCTAACGCTGTTCCGGAGGGCGAAGTGTCCCAAGGCGACGTTGGCGCTGCCGGTCTCGTTCGAATGCATAGCGCTGAGACCTAGCGCTGCGTTCAGGGCGCCGCCGAGATTGCTCGTCAACGCGTGGCTGCCCACCGCCGTGTTCTGGTCCGCAGTGCTATTGAGCAGCGCCGCGTAGCCAAGCGCGGTGTTCGAATCGCCGGTCTCGTTCCACTGGAGCGCCCCCAGGCCCACGGCCGTGTTCTCTATACCCGTCGTGTTTTCGCGGAGTACCGCCGTGCCCACCGCGGTGTTGCCCGAGGCCACGTTGTCACGGAGCACCAGCGAGCCGACAGCGGTACTGCTCAAGCCGGTTACGTTGTTCGACAGCGCACCGCTTCCGAGCGCGGTGTTGTTGATCGCACTGGTCATGAACTGCAGCGCCCCACGCCCCACGCCGGTGTTACTGTTCCCCGAGGTGACATTCAGCAGCGTGTTATAGCCGAGCGCCGCGTTGCTCTGCCCGGTCGTCAGGCCATTGAGCACGCCGATGCCGACACCGGTGTTGGTGACATTGGCGATCACATTGGGGTTCAGTGGCCCCGGCAGCCCCTGCTGCCCCTGACTGCCGGTGGGCCCCGCCCCCGTCGCGCCGGAACCGCCGCCGCACCAAGCGTCACATCAATGGAACCGACCGACTTCGGGCTGAGCTTTCCGCCCTTCTTACTCTTGCCCTTCTTCTTGCTCGTCGCGCCTCCGTCTCCATTCGAGATGAACGTCAGCAAATACGTGCCCGAAGGGAACGTCGGCAGCGTCACCGAAATCTGCGTGGGTGATGAGCTGCTGACCGGCAGGATGATGGTCCCGTCGATGATCACGGTCGGCTCTGCAGTCCCGAAGTTCATCCCATTGATGGCGAGCGTCGCTCCGCTCGGAATCGCGTCGTAGATGACCACCTGGCCACCATTGGCAAAAACCGACAGATTGGCGAGCGACAAGGCCAAACCAAGCGACACGATGGCTACGGTGAAATGGCGGAGCATACCCCTCTCCTTCCGGATGCAAACCGGCCAGGCTAGACGACCAGCGATGCTGCTGTCTGTGGTTGCGGCACGGCGAGCTAGAACGCTCGCCCGACGAGGTCCGACGACGGACCTGCCTCGGTGGGAAGAGGCGGCCGCCGCAACCTTGGTGATGTAACGGGGAAAGACTAGACGGTAAACCGGCGAGACGCTACTGCGGCACCGCCAGCGCAAGCAGCTCCGGAGTCTCGCCACCAACGGTGATGCCGATGAACTGCCGTCCCTCGTGCATGTAGGTCATGGGCGTGCCAAGCGCGCCGGCCGGAAGATCGAGCGAACCGACGATCTCACCGGTCACCTTGTCGCGCGCGATCAGGCGAGGGCCGCCGTCGCTCCCGCCTGCGGTCAGCGCGCTGATCAGGAGCGTCTTGGTGATGACCGGACCGCCACGTCCATCACCGCCGAGCGGGGGCAGGTTCAGGTCGCGCAACCGAGGGTGGTTCCGGAACCGGTCGCCGTCGCCGTTGGGCTGCATCCAGGAGATGTCGCCTGCATTCAGGTCGATCGCCGTCATCCGCGAATAGGGCGGCTTGAAGAGCGGCAACCCCTGCGGCATGCGCGGCTGACGGCCGCTGCCGAATCCGCTCTGGGTGTAGCGCAGGTTGCCGCCCTCGGCGGGGTCGGGGGTGAAGTACTTCAGCACCGAGAACGAGTTGTTCGATGGCACATAGAGGAGCCCCGTCTCCGGGTCCACCCCTGAGCCTTGCAGGTTGGCGCCGCCGTCGATGGCGGGCCGCTGGATCGTGCCCTGGGTCACCCCCTCGATGGTGCGCATCGGCGGCGAGTAGAGCGGCCCGAGACGGAAGCCGTTCACCGTTTCGATCGCCAGTTCCCGAAGCTCCGGGGTGAAGTCGACCAGATCGTCGATGGTGACGCCCTGATACTCGAACGCCGGCGGCTTGGTCGGGAACGGCTGGGTCTCCGACAGCACTTCGCCTTCGAGGTTCGTGTCGGTCTCGACCGGACGCTCCTCGATCGGCCAGACCGGCTCGCCCGTGATCCGATCGAAGACGTAGGTGAAGCCCTGCTTGCTGACCTGCGCCAGCATCTTCACGTCGCGCCCGTCGACGGTCGCATCGACCAGATTGGGGTGGGTCGGGAAGTCGTAGTCCCAAACTCCGTGGTGA
>CAJWMX010000432.1 GCA_913043805.1 uncultured Acidobacteriota bacterium
ATGACTGGCTACGTCGGCCGCCCGATGAGCGAGTTCTTTCGCTAGGCCGCGCCGGTCGCCTCAGAAGCCGCCTCCGAGGAGGGTCTCGAGCGACCGGTAGATCCGGTGCTCGAACGCCTGGTCCAGCGGCACGCCTTGACCCAGATCCCGTAGAAGATTCGCCATCGCGATGCCGCCCACCTCGCCGAGAAGGCGCCGCACTGCCACCTCGCTCGTCGCGTAGGCCAGCGCGGCGTCCGATTCCGACAGCACCCCGAACGGGACGGTCAGCTGCGCCAGTGGCAGCGTGCCGCCCGCCGCCTCGATCTGCTGGCGGGCCAGGCCGTTGTCGGCGCCTTCGAGCGCCGACGCGAGACCTTCGTTGAGCCATTACGGGACGTTCAGCGGCGCGATCTTGTGAATCAGGACATGGGCGAACTCGTGGGCGAGCACCCGCTCGAACTCCTCCGGGTGGTCGAGCGCGTCCCGCATCGGAATCCGGATGGCCGCGCCATCGAAGGCGCCACCTGCCCAATCAGGCGCCCGGGTCAAGTCACGAAACTGTTCGAGCGTGTAGAGCACGACCGGGACCGCTCGTATCGGATAGACCGACAGCTCCTGCCTGAGTCGCCAGTAGGCCCGGTCGAGCACCTCGAGGGCCCACACCGCTAGCGCCTCTTCGGGTGGCCCCTCGTAGGACACCGTGAAGTGGTCGCTGAGTGACTGCTGCATCCGGTTCTGCAGCGCCAGCTCCTGTTGCCAGCTTTCCAGTTCTTCGGCGATCTCGGTGTCGTCCGGATGCTGGGCCGCGAGTTCCTCCAGCTCCCTGATCGCCCCGAACAGGTCGCCGTTCTCGTAGCGCATCCGGGCCAGCAGCACGTGGGCCAGCGACAGGGTGGGATCGAGCCGAAGGGCCCGTTCGAGGTGGCGACGCGCCTCGCTGTTCTCCTGCTGCTGGTAGGCCACCACACCAAGTCCCAGGAAGAGCATCGGTTCGTTCCGGTCCTGCTGGAGGGCCCGCTCGAAGGCGGTTCGGGCGGTGTCGAGGTCGCCAGCATCGAGGGCGGCGAAGCCCTCCTGCGCGAGCTGCAGGGTGCGGATGTTGACCTGCTGGGCCACGAGCGTGGCGGTGCCCACCGTCAGCAGGGCGAGTAGACCCAGGGTCACGCCGGCGACGGTCGACGGGCGGAGCGGGGTGGCGATGGTGATGACACAAGTCTAGAACGGACCGCGGCCCGGCGGTTGTGGTCTTGTCTCTAGACGCGCAATGGGGGAGCGGCCGGGGCCAGTGGGCTGGAGAGCGTCCGCGCGTTAGTATTAGCACTTCAGCCTAGGAGACATGTCATGACAGACCCTTTGACGCGTCGTCACTTCCTGCACGCAGCCGGCGCCGGCGCGGCGTCGGTCTGGGTGCCGCGTTCGGTGCACGGTTACTCCGCCGGCGAGGTGGCGCGATCGATGGCCGCCGGGCAGCAGCGGGCCGGCATCTCGAAGTGGGATCTGGACACGCCCTGCCTGGTCGTCGATCTCGACGCGCTGGAGCGGAACATCGAACAGATGCAGGCCACCATGACGCGCAACGGGATCGCGAGCCGCCCGCATGCGAAGACCCACAAGACCCCGGCCATCGCCAGGATGCAGCTGGCGACCGGGTCGATCGGCATCTGCACGGCCAAGGTGAGCGAGGCCGAGGTGATGTTCGAGCACGGCATCGACCAGATTCTTCTGACGACCGTCAACGTCACGGCACCGAAGATCCGTCGTGCCATGGCGCTCAGGAATCAGTGCGCCGGGTTTATCCAGGCGGTCGACACTCCGCAGAACGCGCGTGAGCTCTCTGCGGCGGCGGCCGAGGCCGGGGTCACGGCGGACGTGGTGGTCGACGTCGACCCGGGTGGCCATCGTACCGGGATCACGCCCGGGGACCCGGCGCTGGAGCTGGCTCAGCTCGTCGACTCGCTGCCGGACCTCACGCTGCGCGGCATCCTCTGCTACGACGGGGGCGCGCAGCATGTGACCGGGTTCGCGGCGCGGAAGACCCGTGCGCTCGAGCGGCTCGAGGCAGCGGCCGAGACCAAGGTCCAGATGGACCGGTCCGGCCTGGACACCGGCATCTTCAGCGGGGGGGGCACGGGCACCTACAACATCGACCATGGCACGCCGGGACTCACCGATGTCCAGGTCGGCAGCTACGTCTTCATGGACGCGCAGTATCTCGGGATCGGGGGCGAGCAGGACGAGGAGGTCTACAGCGACTTCGAACCGGCGCTCACGGTGCTGACCACGGTGCTGAACGCGCAGTACGAGGGGCGAGCCACGACCGACGCCGGCGCCAAGGCGAACACCATCAACCGCCCCTGGCCGATCGTCAAGGGCGAGACCGGCATGAGCTACACCTCCGGTTCGGATGAGTTCGGCAGCATCCGGTACGAGGACAACGCCAGCCGGATCTACCGGGTGGGCGATAAGCTGGAGGTCATCGTGTCGCACTGCGACCCTGTGGTGAACCTCTACGACCAGATGTATGGCGTGCGCGGCGACACGGTCGAGGCGGTCTGGCCCATTGCCGGTCGTGGCCATAGCATCTAGCTTTCCATGGGGCTTCGCCCCAAATCCCACGCGTGGCTCGTGGGGCCCCATCGCCCCACTCCGCCCCGCGGGGCGCGCTGTGCGCGCCCGGGGCCCAAAGCCCAGGGCTTGAGTGTTTATTCACAAGCGGCGGGCCGGGGTATATAATTCACCAGATATGTGGACGAAGCTCCAGAACAACCCACGCAAGAAGGCGCCCCGCAAGGTCGCCGTCATCGATCCGTATCGCTGCTTCGGCGCCTTTGCCTGCTCGATCTGTCAGGCCGCGTGCCCGGTCGAGAACTGCATCGTCGAAGAGAAGGACGAGAACGATCGGTGGGTGTGTGCGGTCCGCATCGACAAGTGCATCGGCTGCGGTCTGTGTGTCACCGTCGGTAACCCGACGGCGCCCGGCAAGCGTGACTTCGGCTGTCCCGCCGACTACGACGCCATCGACATGGTGGCGTATACCGATGTGGTTGACGCCGTCGAAGAGGACATGGGCGTGGCCAAGGACGACACCGACGCCGAGGCGGGCGCGGAACCGGTGACCACCTAGCGCACGACCTCAGTCGGGGGCTTCCAGCTCCACCAGCGGCAATCCGGGTTGCACCTGGTCACCCACCGCGCAGTGTACCGCGCTCACGCGACCGGGCCGCCCCGCCCGGATCGGCATCTCCATCTTCATCGCTTCCAGTACCACCAGGGTGTCTCCGACGGCGACCGGGTCGCCCGTGGCGACGCGGACTTCGGTCACCGTGGCCGGTGTCGATGCGGCGTGCGCGTCGTCGTGTTGCCCGAGGGCCGTCTGGGGCTCGCCGGCGAGCGGCCATCGTAGGGTAGCTCCAGCAACATGGCCCCAGTCGGCCATCGCACCGCGCGC
>CAJWMX010000433.1 GCA_913043805.1 uncultured Acidobacteriota bacterium
AGCGGGGCAAGCGGTGTCGGACCGCCGCAAGGTCAAGAGCCCGGACGGCACCTTTGGCTACGTGTGGGAACAGGCTACGTTCAACCCAATCGACAACATGGCCACCTGCTACATCCATTTCGAGTTCCGGAACAACAAGAAGTGGAAGCGGGCCTTCACCTACCACTGGCGGATCTACTCTCCGGCCGAGCTGTGCGATGCGCTCGAGGCGGCCGGCTTCCTCAATGTTGAGATTCTGTGGGACTTCGAGGACCACGCGAAGCGGTCAAACTTTCGAGCCGCGTCCGAGGCGGAGAACTGCCCGGGTTGGTTGTTCTACGCCGTCGCCGAATCCCCGCTGGCTCCCGGTTCGGCGACATCTTGACTCGCCCTACCCCCGGGGGTACGCTCCGGCTCGAATCACCCTGAAACCGCCCGGATCGGCGTCCGCCCGCGCGCGGACCATCCCTGAGGGACGCTGCAATGGCCCGAACCATCCTGAACATCGCGTGCGGTGTGGTGCTGCTGGGCACCCTCGCCTACACCCAGCCGGCGAATCCCGCGGAAGACATGAGCACCGCGGCCGTCAGGTTCATGGACAGCCTGAACGACCAACAGGAGCAGATGGCGCGCTTCGCCTTCGACAGCGACGACCGGTTCGACTGGCACTTCATCCCGCGAGAGCGCAAAGGGGTGCCGCTCAAAGCGATGACCTCGGTCCAGCGGGCGGCCGCACTCGATCTGGTGCGGGTCGGACTGAGCGAGAGCGGGTTCACGAAAGCGGAGGCGATTCGTCAGCTCGAGCAGATCCTGTTCGAGCTCGAAGGGCGCGACATTCGTGACCCTGACCTCTACTTCTTCATGGTGTTCGGCGACCCGGCCGGCGACACCTGGGGCTGGCGCTACGAGGGACACCACCTCTCGCACAGCTGGACGATCGTCAATGGCGAGGTGGCGGCCACGCCGCAGTTCTTCGGCGCCAATCCGGCTGAGGTGCGAGAAGGCCCGAGACGGGGGCAACGGGTACTGGGCAAAGAGGAGGACGATGCCCGAGCCCTGCTCGCGTCGCTGAACGCGCAGCAGCGGTCGGCGGCGATGCTCGCGGACGAGGCGCCCCGCGACATCCTCACCTCGGCCGAGCGCGAGGTCGCAATGCTGGACGACCTGGGGGTGGCCTACGCCGACCTCGACGCCACCCAGCAGGCCGCCCTCTGGGCCATCGTCGAGGAGTACGCCAGCGCGCAGCCGGCGCCGGTGGCCGAGGCGCGATTGGCCGAGGTGCGGGCCGCCGGACTCGACACCATCAAGTTCGGGTGGATGGGCAGCCCGAATCGGGGCGAGGCCCACTACTACCGCATCCAGGGGTCGAACTTCCTACTCGAGTACGACAACACGCAGGGCAACGCCAACCACGTGCACAGCGTGTGGCGCGACTTCCGAGGTGACTTCGGTCGTGACCTGCTGGCCGAACACTACGAGGCGTTCGAGCACCGGCCACTGCTCGCAGATTAGGTCGAATGAAATATTCGTTTCAAAACGACTATATATGCATACTTTTTCATCAATTTCACGAATAGTAACGAACTTGTAATGCTATAGCTTCGTCGCATGTTAGCACTCCGACAACCTCTACTCCGTGCCCGGACGCAGCTGCGGTCGGGCATTCCTCGGGCCGTTCAGAGGGGTTCAGCAAGCCACTCCGAACACGTCGTCCCCACACGTCAGCTCCCAGGAAGCCGCTTCCTCTGACGGCCCGTAACTTCCCCCCCCGTATGTGCTCTATACCGCTTTGAGGACGAGCAGCGTGCGGTCGTCCTGATTTCCGAACGAAAAGCTGCGGACGTCGTCCATCACCTGGTGACAGATCTCCTCGGCGCTCTCGCCGCGGGCGCGGGCGAGGATGTTGGTGAGCCGGTCGCGCCCGTAGTACTCGTCGTGGGCGTCGCTCGACTCGACGATGCCGTCGGTGTAGAGCACCATCACGTCACCCTGGTCGAGTGACGTGATCCCCTCGAAGTAGCGGGGCGCCGAGAACATGCCAAGGGGCACACCGCCGCTGCTCAGCTCCTCGACCTCGCCGCTGTCGCGCAGCACCATCGGCGGCTGATGGCCGGCGTTGACGTAGATCACGCGTCGCGAGGGCACGTCCAGCACGGCGTAAAACAGCGTGACGTAGCGCGCTTCCTCCACCGAGTCGTAGAAGAACCGATTGTCTCGGCGCATCACGGCGCGCACCGCCAGCTCGCGGCCCACCAGCGCATAAAGTGAAGCCCGGATGGCCGACACGAGCAGCGCCGCTCCGATGCCCTTGCCCACCACGTCGGCGATGATGATGCCCCACCGCTCGTCGGGCAGCCGGATGAACTTGTAGTAGTCGCCACCCACCTCGAACGACGCCTCGTTCACCCCGGCGATGTCCAGCCCGTCCAGCGTCGGGATGTCCCGAGGAATGAGATCGGTCATCACCTGACGCGCCACCAGCAGCTCGCTGTCGATGCGCCGCTTCTCGCGCACCTCTTCCTTGAGGCGGGCGCGCTCGATGGTACCGGCCACCACGGTGCCAAGCGTCTCGATCAGCTCGACGGCCCGGTCGTCGAAGACGCGAGGCGTGAGCAAACGCAGCTCGATGGCCCCCATCACCGCATGGCTTAGCCCGATGCTCGGCACCACGAGACACGACTCGAAGGCGCCGCGGCCGTCGTCGGGCGCGTCGTCCCGACAGCTGGTCAACACCGGGCGCGCGGTGGTCATCGCGTTGGCCACGATGCCACGCTTCTCGACCGGGTCGCGTCGGCCGGCCGCCGGCCCCGACTCGCCCCGCCACCGCCAGTGCCTGACCTGATTGCTGGATCGCCCCAGCACATAGACCCCGGCCGCGTCGTAGGGCACGAGCTCGGCAACGGCGTCGAGCACGCCGTTGAGGATGACACCGACGTCTTTCGATTCGGCCGACAGGCGCTAGGCGCCAACCAGCGCGCGCGCCGCTCGCAGCGCGTCGTCGGGTCGTTCGTTGGTGGATTCGAGAGGGACGGAATCGGCCATCAGGGCCACTCTAACTGGCTAGACGACATGAGGTCCGCGGGCTAGAATGGGAGGCTCGGCCTACCCAAACGGCCTCACGCTTCAGGGTTGTGGTGAGTGTAGCTCAATGGTAGAGCGCCGGACTGTGGCTCCGGATGTTGCGGGTTCAATCCCCGTCACTCACCCCATTTCTTCCCAGTTCATGCGGTGCACTCCGTGAAGAGCCGGGCTTCTGACTTCAGGATCCGGGCTTCGGGCGGTTTCCTGGCGGCCGTGGTCGTGCTGGCGCTTCCCGGCTGTGTCGAGCCTGGAGGATCGCCATTCGAGGCAAGCCGGCCGGAGATCAACTCGATCTCGACCGGACAGACGGCAGTTGTCGAGCGGGCCACGACACCCGACGGCACCGGTGGCACCAACAGCGACGCCACG
>CAJWMX010000434.1 GCA_913043805.1 uncultured Acidobacteriota bacterium
ACGGGGGTATCCCGCACCGTGACTCGTACCACGGCGCTGATGCCGTCCTCGCCGGTGTCGACCGACTCGACGCTGACCTGGGGACGGTCGCTCATGTCAGCCGCCAGCCTCCCAGGCTGGTCCAGAGATCGTCCTGCGCTCCCTCGGCGGCATCGGCTCGTCGGTGACTGCCGAGCCGGTCGTCGACGGCCAGCGCCGCCGCCAGCGCCGTGGCCGAGGAGTCGTCAGGCGGCGTCGTGAGTTCCTCCAGATGCGCTTCGACGAAGCTGGTGTCGACCGGGCCGCGTCGAACCGCGGTATGCTCCAGCGTCCGCTGCAGGAAGTCGAGGTTGGTAGCCACGCCCAGGATGACGAAGCGGGCTAGCGCGACCCGGGCACGCGCCAGGGCGGTCTGCCGGTCCTCTCCGCAGCTGACGACCTTGGCGAGCAGGCCATCGTAGTGCGATGAGATCTCGCTCCCGGCTTCGACCCCCGCGTCCACACGCAGTCCCGGTCCCGTCGGCTCCTCGTAGCGGAGGAGCGGACCGGCGTCGGGCCGGAACCCCGCCTCCGGATCCTCGGCGTAGACCCGGCATTCCACCGCGTGCCCACGCACGGCAATCTCCTCCTGCCGCCAGGGCAGCGGCTCGCCCGCGGCGATGGCCAGCTGGGCGTGCACCAGGTCGCGTCCCGTCACCGCCTCGGTGATCGGGTGCTCCACCTGCAGGCGGGTATTCATCTCGAGGAAGGCGATGGGGGCATCGTCGCCAGGTTCCGACGCGTCGACGAGAAACTCGACCGTCCCGGCGTTACGGTAGCCTGCCGCCCGGGCGGCGGCCACGGCCGCATCGGTCAGCCGGCGGCGTACGGCGTCCGCCAGTTCCGGGGCGGGACTTTCTTCGATTATCTTTTGATGACGTCGCTGGAGCGAGCAGTCGCGCTCGTACAGGTGCACGACACTGTCGCGATCGTCGGCCAGGACTTGCACTTCGACATGCCGCGCCTGCGAGAACAAGCGTTCGACGTAGAGTGTGCCGTCGCCAAAAGCGGCGGTGGCCTCGCGGCGGGCCAGCTGCACGGCGTCGGACAGCTCGGTGTCCAGATCGTGCACGATCCGCATCCCTCGGCCTCCTCCGCCTGCCGAGGCCTTCACCAGCAGCGGCGCCCCGACGCGTCGAGCGGCCGCGATGACCCCGGCGTCGCTCTGGTCGTCCGGGGTCTCGCCAGGCACCACCGGCACCCCCGCCTCTTGCATGAGCCGTCGCGCTTCGATTTTCGAGCCGAGGCTGGCGATGACCGACGCCGGAGGACCGACCCAGGCCAGTCCCGCGTCGCTCACGGCCTCGGCGAACTCCGGGCTTTCCGAGAGAAAACCGTAGCCCGGGTGTACCGCGTCGGCGTCGGCCTCGCGCGCGGCGTCGATCAGGCGAGCGATGTGCAGGTAGCTCTCCTGCGGGTGCGGGCCGCCAATGACCACCCGTCGGTCGGCAAGCCGCGTATGCGGGCTGTCGGCGTCGGCGGTCGAGCAGACGGCGACCGCCTCGAGTCCCCGTTCGTGGCAGGCGTGGATGACGCGCCGGGCGATCTCGCCCCGGTTGGCCACCAGTACCCGGCGCAGACTCACGAATCGTCGCCCTCGAGCCACCCCGGGGTCCGTTTGTCGAGGAAGGCCCGCATCCCGTCCTGCGCCTCTTCGGTGACCCACAGGTCCGCAATGGTCTCGACGGTCAGCTCGGCCACCTTGGCCGGCGGCCGCCCGTTGACCGCGGCGATCAGCGCCTTGGCGGCGGCGATCGCCTTCGGTCCGGCGGCGCGGAGCTGACCAACCACGCGTTCGACCGTGGTGTCCAGGGCGTCAGGCTGGGGCACCTGATGGACCAGGCCGAGCTGGTAGGCGCGGCGTGCCGAGAAGCGCTCTCCCGTCAAGAAGAGGTGTCGGGCGGCGGAGGCGCCGATCTTGGCCACGACGTAGGGGGAGATCACCGCCGGGATCACGTCCAGCTTGACCTCCGTCAACCCGAACACCGTGTCTTCGGTTGCGATGGAGACATCGCAGACCGCGGCCAGACCGACGCCGGCCGCGAGGGCGGCCCCGTGCAGGCGTCCCACGGGTGGAAACGGCAGGGTGTCGAGACGCGCGAACAGTCGTGAGAGAGCCCACGCTTCGTGAAGATTCTGTTCGTAGTCGTAGTCGACGGCGTGCGCCATCCACACCAGGTCGGCGCCCGAGCAGAAGGTCTTCCCGCTGCCGCTGAGCACGGCGAGCCGCAGGTCGCTGTCCTGGGCGGCGGCGTCGGCCCACTGGGTGAGGGCCGCGATGACGGAGTCGTCCAGTGTGTTTCGCACCGCCGGTCGGTGCAGGGTGACGTAGTCCACGCCCGATTCGCGCTGCACGATGAGCGGAGTGCCTGGAGCCATGGCGCACCTACATTCTGAAGACACCGAAGCGCGACTGTTCGAGCCCGCCCCCGGCGGCCGTCGCGAGGCCAAGCGCCAGGGCCGTGCGGGTTTCACCCGTCGTGAGGATACCGTCGTCCCAGAGGCGCGCCGTCGAGTAGTAGGGCGATCCCTCACGTTCGTACCGCGCTTCGATCGGTTGGCGGATCGCGGCCTCGTCCGCGTCGCTCCATTCCTGGTCACGCCGCGCGTGCTGGTCGCGTTTCACCGTCACCAGGACGTCGGCCGCCTGGGCGCCGCCCATGACCGAGATCCGGGCATTGGGCCACATCCACAAGAGGCGAGGGTCGTAGGCGCGTCCACACATTCCGTAGTTGCCGGCGCCGAACGAGCCGCCGATCACGAGCGTGAACTTCGGGACCGCCGCATTGGCGACCGCGTGCACCATCTTGGCGCCGTCCTTGGCGATACCGGCGCGTTCGTAGTCCTTGCCCACCATGAAGCCGCTGATGTGCTGGAGGAACAGGAGCGGGACGTTTCGCATCGCGCACAGCTGGATGAAGTGAGCCGCCTTCAGCGCTGATTCGGAGAAGAGCACACCGTTGTTGGCGACGATCCCGATCAACTGGCCCTGCAGTCGCGCGAAGCCGGTGACCAGTGTCGGGCCGTAACGCTGTTTGAACTCGTCGAACCGAGAGCCATCCACCAGGCGCGCCAGCACCTCGCGGACATCGAACTGACGACGCAGGTCCGTCCCCACGATGCCGCCGAGCTCATCCGGGTCGTAGCGCGGGTCCTCCGGTGTGGTGACGTCGAACGTCGGCGTGGATGGCGTGTGGAGGGTCGAGACGACCGTCCGGGCCTGGCGGAGCGCATCCCGGTCGTCGGTGGCGAGATAGTCGGCCACGCCAGACAGTCTAGTGTGGACGGCGGCGCCGCCCAGTTCCTCGGCCGACACCTCTTCGCCGGTAGCGGCCTTCACCAGCGGCGGTCCGCCCAGGAAGATGGTGCCGGTGCCCTGGACGATGATTGTCTCGTCCGACATGGCCGGC
>CAJWMX010000435.1 GCA_913043805.1 uncultured Acidobacteriota bacterium
TCACCCTCCCGCCTCCTTCCTCGTGCAGCGCGAGATCGCCGACTTCGGCGACAACGGACGGGCTGACTTGATGGCGAGCATCCCACGCGCCGACCGGGGACAAACAGGACGACGTGGGAGCAACCTGATGGGCGTGGCCTCACCTCCCATCGTCGCCCGCGACGTCATCGTGACACCGAACATCATCTCGGACGGCGCCATCGCCAAGGAAGCACCGCCAGGGTGGATCAAGGGCATCGACGCCCGGACCGGCGAGACCAAATGGATGTTCCGAACGGTGCCGCAGGCTGACGACTTCGGGGCCGACAGCTGGCTGAACGAATCATGGCGCTACTCGGGCAACACCAACGTCTGGTCGTTCCTGAGCGTCGATGACGAGAACGGCTACGTCTATCTGCCCACCGGCACGCCGACCGGCGACTACTACGGCGGTCACCGAATCGGCGACAACCTGTTCGCCGAGAGCATCGTGGCGCTCGACATCCTGACCGGCCAGCGAATGTGGCACTTCCAGGCGGTGCACCACGGGGTGTGGGACTACGACTTCCCCGCCGCCCCGAACCTGGCCGACATCAGAGTTGGCGGAGTCGAGGTGCCGGCGCTGGCGCAGGTATCGAAGCAGGGCTTCACCTACGTCTTCGATCGGATCACGGGCGAGCCGGTGTGGCCGATCGAAGAGCGGCCGGTGGCCACCGATTCCGACATGGAAGGCGAGGTGCTCTCTCCCACCCAGCCGTTCCCGACCCAACCACCGCCGTTCGAGTATCAGGGCGTGACCATCGACGACCTGGTCGACTTCACACCGGAGATCCGCGAGATGGCGGTCGAGGCGGTCAAGAACTTCCGACTGGGTCCGCTGTTCTCACCGCCCACACTTAGCTACGAGGGTGGGATGCAAGGCACCATCCAGCGGCCGCATGTGGGGGGTGGCGCCAACTGGAGCGGCGCGGCGGTCGATCCGGAGACAGGACTGCTCTACGTGCCCTCGGCCAACCGGTTCTCCGTAATCAAGTACTACACGCCAGATCCGGCCGACGGCGGCAACCTGCGCTACGTGTTCCAGGGTTTGGCGGCCGGCATCCAGCCACGGATGCCCGAAGGGCTCCCGCTGCTGAAACCGCCCTACACCCGGATGACGGCCATCGACTTCAACACCGGTGAGCACGCCTGGATGCAGCCGCTCGGGGACGGCGACCGACTACGCAACCATCCGCGGCTGCGCGATCTCGACCTGCCCCCGCTCGGTGGTGATGGAAAGGGTGGTCCATTGCTGACGCGCACGCTCCTGATCAACGCCCTCACGGCAGGGGGGACCGACGACGGTCCCCGGCTGGTGGCGTGGGACAAGGCGACGGGCGAGCTGCTGGGATCGGTCGACCTGCCGGCCGCGGCCATCGGCACGCCGATGACCTACATGCTGGACGGGGCGCAGTACGTCGCGCTCACCATCGGCGGCGACATCCCGGAACTGGTCGCCTTCCGCCTGCCCTAGCCCGAGACGAGCTCCGCTTCGAGCCGGAGGAACGACTTCGGCTTGAACTCGAACCCGAGCGGCATAGGCGGAGGCCCGGCGCCATCATCGTCCGGCGGCAGCTCGGTCCACAACCGGAACGACTGGACACGATCGCCGTGCTGGTCGAGGATCCGATAGTCGAGGCGATGCACCACCGCGTCCGGCGCCACCAGCCCCAGCTCGACGTAGCGACGGGCGCGACCTCGGTCAACCTTGTGGCCCCGACGCTCGAGCTCCATCGATTCTGCCTTGTGCACAAACGGATAGCGCGCCCGCTGCAGCTTGCCCTCGACCACCTCGCCGGCGGCCACCCGTAGCGCATGTTCCACGGTGCTCAGAAACCCACGCCGCTGCATCTCGGTCATGGACGACATACGGGTCTCGGGTTCGCGATCGGTCTCGCGCCAGACCGACAACAGCTGATCGTAGAACCCGTCCGCCGACGTCCATGAGCCATCCAGCACGACCCGCGCATCGCGGTTCACCGAGGCGTCTCGATCCGTGAAGCCGTCCAGCACCGTATAGGGCCGCACGCTTTCGTCGCTGTCGAGCGCCTCCTCCGACCGGCTGGTTTCCGGACTCGACGACAACGCACCGAAGTGCGCCGTCCACACTCGTGCCTGGTCCTCCCACCGGACCACCTCGCGAAAGAATCCCATCCGGTTCAACCCGCGAGCGCGCTCGGGGAACGATGCCCCGAAGAACTCGTAACGGCGCACGGCCGTCTCATTGCCAGCTCCATGGTCGGCCAGCGCCGTGGCAAACCCGACGTCGTCGCGGCTGGCCACAGGAATCGAAAACAGCGGAAAGAGCACCGTGGCATCGATGCGGTAACGGGCGCTACTTTGGGGCGCATTCGCGCCAGTCGCGAATGCCTGTGGCGCTCTCTTCTCGATCCAGGGCGTGGACGAGGCTGGGTCATTCGTGACTGGCGGACGCCAGGCGGCCGCACTCCCGACCGCCGCCACTCCACCGGCGACCACCAGGACCGCAGCCACTCGCTTGAGCATCACGATTTGCATACTAGCTAGTTGATATTTTAGTTCAACCCTCACCCCGCCTCCAGCCGCGGCGCGGCTGCGTGTAGTAGCCTGAGGCGTGCCCGAGACCCTGCTCTACCGGATCGCTCCGCTGACCCGCGCACACGCCATGACCGCCGTGGCGGTGCTGTGCGAAGCGTTCCGCGACTATCCGGTGATGCGGTTTGTCATCGGTACAACCGACGACTACGACCGCCGACTGGCGGCCCTGGTGAGTTTCTTTGTGGCGGCGAGGGATCTGAAAGAGGATCTCATTCTAGCGGCTGTTTCACTGAATGACGAGGTCGATGGCGTCGCCACCGTGACCCTCCCCGGCCAGCGCGCGGAACCACCGTCGCTCTACGATCGGCGCCAGGAGGTCTGGGAGATGCTGGGCACGGAGGCCCTGGACAGATATCGGGCCTACGGCGACGCCTGCGCGCCGTTCGACATCGCACGCCCGCACTACCACCTCAACATGATCGGCGTGCGCACCGCGGTCAAAGGTCAGGGGCTCAGCCGTCTGCTACTCGACGAACTGCACGAACGGTCGGCTCGCGACGTCGACTCGTGTGGGGTCAGCCTCACCACTGAGTCGGACGACAATGTGGGCCTCTATACCCACTTTGGCTATGAGGTCGTCGGCCGAGCCACCGTGGCCAACGGATTGAAGACGACGGTCATGTTCCGTCCGGACGGAGGGGAAGGCGGGACCGGGGCCCCGCCTTCAGGCGTCACCCACTAGCCGCCCGTCGGGCGCGGTGCCCCCTTGGGCCTCGGTGACGTTGACCTTGAGATAGGCCGACGTCCAGCAGCACTGCGACCCGGCCCCGCCCGAGCCGGTCTCGTCGAGCGCCTCGACCCGCCCGAGATACTCGCCAGGGGCGGAG
>CAJWMX010000436.1 GCA_913043805.1 uncultured Acidobacteriota bacterium
CCGCCCGGAGCTCGCGGCGGGGGAGCGTGTCGAGCAGCGTTGGATCGATGATGACGGCGACCGGCGCGTGAAAGGCGCCGATCAGGTTCTTCCCGAGTGGGTGGTTGATTCCCACCTTGCCGCCAACCGAGCTGTCCACCTGGGCGAGCAGGGTGGTCGGAATCTGCACTAGGTCGACGCCACGCAGGTAGGAGGCGGCGCCGAAGCCCACTGTGTCGCCGATCACGCCGCCCCCGACCGCGATGACCACCGACCGGCGGTCGGCGCCCTGCTCGATCAACCACTCGTAGATCCGACCCAGGGTCTGCTGGTTCTTCGAGTGTTCACCGTCCTGGATCAAGAGGTGAGGGGTGTCGGGAAGCGCGGCGGCGATCGCCTCGCCGTGTCGTCGCCAGACGTTCGGGCTCGACACCACGAACCGTCGCGGGCCGACACCGGCCGCCGACAGATGGGCGTCAAGGTCGATGGTCAGGCCCGGCGCCACAAGCACGGGATAGGTACGGCTGGCACTTTCAACGTCGATGCGAACTGGAGGCATGGGGTCAGAACGGGTCGAAGACCGGATGGTAGGATAACAGCAATTTCTGGGCCGGAGGGACCCTCGCTGATGGCGGACAAGGACGCGCTCGTCAAGGAAGTCACCCCAAGATCAGAGGATTTTTCACGCTGGTACACCGACGTCATCCGTCGGGCGGAGCTAGCTGACTACTCTCCGGTCAAGGGCAGCATGGTCATCCGGCCTTATGGCTACGCCATCTGGGAGCTGATGCAGCAGGCCCTCGACCGGCGGATCAAGGACACCGGCCACGTCAACGCCTACTTCCCGCTGTTTATTCCCGAGAGCCTGCTGAAGAAAGAGGCTGCTCACGTCGAAGGGTTCGCGCCCGAGGTCGCGTGGGTGACCCATGGGGGACAGGAACAGCTTGAAGAGCGCCTGGTCGTGCGTCCGACGTCGGAGGCGATCATCGGGACGATGTACGCCAAATGGATCCAGTCCTGGCGGGATCTCCCGGTGCTCATCAACCAGTGGGCCAACGTGGTGCGCTGGGAGAAGGTGACCAGGCTGTTCATGCGGACCACGGAGTTCCTCTGGCAGGAAGGTCACACGGTGCACGAGACCGAGGAGGAGGCGCAGGAGGAGACCCTGAAGATGCTCGAGGTCTACCGCGACTTTGCCGAGACCGAGCTGGCGATGCCGGTGCTCAAGGGGCTCAAGACCGAGAGCGAGAAGTTCGCCGGGGCGGTCAGCACCTACTCCATCGAGGCGCTGATGGGCGATGGCCGGGCGCTGCAGGCCGGCACGTCGCACAACCTCGGTCAGAACTTCGCAAAGGTTTTCGAGATCACGTTCCAGGGCCGAGACAAGACCGTGCAATACGGTTGGCAGACTTCCTGGGGGGTGTCGACCCGGCTCGTGGGCGGCGTCATCATGACCCACGGTGACGACAGCGGTCTGATCCTGCCGCCACGCATCGCTCCCTATCAGGTGGTGATGGTGCCGATTCCCCGCGGTGACTGGCGCGAGACCGTGCTGCCCCACGCCGAGCGGATCAAGGGCGAGCTGGAGGCCCGGGGGATCCGGGTCATGCTCGACGACCGCGAGGAGCACTCACCGGGCTGGAAGTATGCCGAGTGGGAAATGCGCGGGGTGCCGCTGCGTCTGGAGATCGGTCCGCGCGACGTCAAGAACGAGCAGGTGATGCTGGTCCGACGTGACAACCGGGAGAAGACCCCGACGCCGATGGCCGGCATCGCCGAGCATGTCGAGGGGCTCCTGGAGACGATCCAGCAGGCGCTGTTCGACCGGGCGGTAGCCTTCCGGGACGAGCACACCCAGCACACCACCGACCGCGCCGAGTTCGACAAGACCCTGGAGGGACGCCCAGGCTACGTGGTGGCGCCCTGGTGCGGTTCGGACGACTGCGAGGCAAAGATCAAGACCGCCACTCAGGCCACCATCAGGAACCTGCCGCTCGACCCGAAGCCGTCCACCGGCACCTGCATCGAGTGTGGCAAGCCGGGCGAGGTCGACGCATACTTCGCCAAGTCCTACTAGGGCACCGCCGCCTGCTATCCTCCACGCAAGACGCGCGACGGTGTCGAGTGGTGAGGGAACCCGGCGGACTGGGGCTTCATCATTCACTGACACGCTGCCAGATCAACGTCATGTCCGCGACGGACTCTGAGAGCTCCGCGGGGACGACTTCGAGTTGGAGGCGGTCGGGTCCCAAAAACTCGAACATGCGTGTCCGCGTCATTCCCACGCTGTTGGGGACGTTGTCAGTCTCGACGTGGTGTAGAACGTAGCCGGCAGCCGAGTTGATCTCGACTCGAGCGCAATACGCGACGATCCCTTCATACGTGGTCGAGAGCTCAGCCGGCGTCGGGGCTGATCTGGAGACCCATGCAGGACGGGTCGGGTCCATGCCCATAAAACACATGTGCCCTGGTTTGCTGTAGATCAGGTACGCCTTGCTACGTGCGTCGCTCTTGGACGTGCCATCCGCCAATGTGTGGCGCCAAGACTCCAGCTGCCATGTCCCGACGAATCGCGCAAAGCCGTCATCGTCGCCCTGCGCCTTCGTCGTTTCGACGTTCATCAAGAACGCGGCTGACATGATTGCGGTCACCGCAAGAAGCGTCGTCGCTAGACCTGTCTTTGGGCGCAAGAAGTACCTCCAGTGTTTGTGTCTTGCTTGGAGTTGCGGGGGATAGCCAAGCCGGTGTGGTGCCAACGTCCCGCGCCCTCTCTACGGCTGCGACGGGGGGTAGAGCCGCCAAGCACCCTCAGCCGGTGACCTGAAGGACAGCGGCACGGCCGGGTGAACGTCTGATGGGACGTGTGTCTCCGCCCGCTCCACGAAGCTGAACGTCACGAGCATGCCGGACACGCCGTTCTCGAACGGGCGGTCCGCGACGTCCACCCACAGGCTCTCGAACTGTCCCGTCTGCCATAGGCGGTCGGCGTCGGCCAACGCTACCTCCTCGACATCGTCATAGAGCGACCACTCCGGTTGGCCCGGCATCGTCAGGTGCTGGACGAGCTCGATCTGTCTCAGGTACACCTGTGGCGCTTCACGCGGCTGATTGCCCTGCGTCGGGAAGCGTAGCTCCAGAAAGCGGAGCACCGGGGGAGAGTCGGCGGGCGGTGGGGCCTGCTGGACGGCGGCGCCGACGCCAACCGCCAAGAGCAGGGCGACGGGGGACAGGGTCGCGACGCGCGTCATATTGGCTGGGGCAGGCAAAAAAGAAGGCGGCCGGTCGTGAGACCGGCCGCCTTGAGTGGCTCGAGTTCCAAGGTCGCTACTGCACGCGGACGACGAGGGCGGCGCGCCGGTTCAGCCGACGGGTCTCCTCACGAGCGTTGTCGTGCATCGGCCGCTCTTCACCGAAGGTCACCGTCTGCAGCCGGCTG
>CAJWMX010000437.1 GCA_913043805.1 uncultured Acidobacteriota bacterium
GCCTGGAAGCTGTTCACGCTGGTGCCGTCCGGGCCCAGGCTCCGGTGGGCCGACCGGATCGAGCAGCGGATGCGGGCCACGAACCTCGCCAACAAGGCGACCTTTCCAGAAGATCTCGTACGTCGCTACGGGGGGCGGGCGTTCGGCCAGGGGCACGACCTGGTCGTGCTCGGGCACTTCCATCTGGAGCGGGATCTGAGGGTCGGCCCGGGGCGCATCGTGGTGCTCCCATCGTGGCGAGACGGCGGTCGGTTTCTCCGGATCGCCGCATCCGGAGAGGCGATGTTCGAGACGGCGCCAGCCTGATGGCTCGACCGCTTCCCGCGTATAGTTATGTCCATGTTGACGCGACGATCGCTATTGATGGCGCCGCTGGCGGCCCCGCTGGCGCGTCTGGCGACGGCCCAGAGCGCCCAGCCGGGAAAGATGCTGCTCGCGATGCATCAGAACACCACGCGAGCCGCCGGGTTCCAGGCCTCGATGGAAGGCTGGGCACGAGCCGGCATCCGGTACGTGGAGCTCGGGGTAACCCAGCTGAACGCGTTTCTGGAGACCAACTCCCTGGCGGCGGCCCGACGGCTGATGGGGGACCTCGACCTGACGCCGGTGTCGGCCGCGATGGTGCTGCAGGACATCTGGCTGCCCGGGCCGGCGCGGGCCGACTCGCTCGAGGCGTGGCGGCAGGGTTGCGAGCAGATGGCCGAGCTCGGGCTCGAGCGCGTCTACTCGCCGTCAGTCACCAACCGGCCGCTGACCAACTACGACTTCGTCGCGACTCCGGCGGCGATCTACGAGGCGGGGGAGATCGCGGCGGGATTCGACCTCGACAGCATGATCGAGTTCACGAGGAACTCCACCCACCTTGCCACGCTGACCTCGGCGCTGGACAGCATCCGCTCTGCCGGACATCCGCGCGTGAAGCCGATGCTCGACTTCTTCCATTTCTGGTCGGGGTTGAGCAAGTTCGATGATCTCGATCTGCTGCAGCCGGGCGAGCTGGCGCATGCGCACTTCCAGGACCTCCGGTCGGGGCCCCGGGAGCTGATCAACAACGATTCCCGGTTGATCCCCGGCGACGGCATCGCTCCCGTCGAGCGTATTCTGCAGAAGCTGGCGGAGAAGGAATACTCCGGCTCGCTCTCGGTGGAGCTGTTCAGGGCCGAGTTCGTGGAGGGCGATCCCTATGAAGTGGCGGCCGAGATCAAGCCCAAGTGTGAAGCGGTGATGCGGACCGCGGGGGTCCTGTAGTCCATTTTCGAGTGAGGAGCACGATGCGCACCTACATCCGACGTTCCATCGCCGTGACGGCCCTGCTGCTGGTGACTGGTAGCACCGCCGTGCTTGGGCAGAACCCGAACTGGACCCGGCCGTTCGAAGGCCACCGCGTCATCGGTAATCTCTATGCCGTTGGCACGTATGACCTGAGTGTGTTTCTGATCACCGGCAGCGAGGGGCATATCCTCGTCAACACCGCGCTCGAGGATTCGGTCCCCCTCATCCGGGCTAACGTCGAGTCGCTCGGGTTCGATTTCGAGGACATCAAGATCCTGCTGCAGATGCAGGCCCACTGGGATCACACCGCGGCGCTGGCCGAGATCAAGGCGATCACGGGGGCCGAGATGTGGGCCACGCTCAACGACGCGCCGGTGTTGATCGATGGCGGCTTCAGCGACCCCCACTTCGGAGGGCGCGAGTCGTTCACGCCAATCGAGGTGGACAAGATCATTCGCGACGGCGAGGTGATCGAGCTGGGCGACATCACCCTCACGGTGCTCGAGACGCCGGGGCATACCGCGGGCAGCTCCAGCTACCTCATGGAGGTTTCCGAGGGCGGCCGGGACTACGACGTGGCGATTGCCAACATGGCGACCATCAACCCCGGGAAGCGGCTGGTGGAAAACCCGACCTATCCAGGCGTGGCCGACGACTTTGCCGAGACCTTCCGCAAGCAGAAGGCGCTCGATGTGGACGTCTGGGTGTCAGCCCACGGCTCCCAGTACGGCCTGCACGACAAATACGAGGCAGGTCAGGCCTATAGCCCGGAGACCTTCGTGGACCCCGACGGCTTCCTCGCCGCGGTCGAGCGGCTCGAAGAGGCCTACGAAGAGCAGCTGCGGTCCGAAGGTCGCTAGGGATTAGGCCACCGCCGGCTCGGCTAGGGATCCACGCATCCGATGGTGGTGTCCGGGCCATGGGAGATGGTGGCGTGAATCCGCCAGCCGTCCGGCGTCTGTCCGTAGATGTAGGTCGTGCCCAGCTCCGTCATCACGCTGCCATCTGTGCGGTAGCGCTTGAATCTCCCGCTCACGATGGTCGTCCCGGGGTTTGGTGAACAGATGATCGGGTTGGGGAGTTCGGACCGCGCATAGCCTTGCGCCGAGAGCGACTCGGCGGCCTGGGCGAATCCGGCTTCCACCTCAGCGGCGCTCGATGACACGAAAACGCCAGACTCCCTGAAGCTCATCCGGTTCGGCGCGTAGATCTCCTCGGCGATCCGCTTCGCGTCGCCGTCGGCGAAGTAGTCGTAGTACACCTCGTGCAAGCGGCGCACCTCGTCGTCGGCGCTCTGTCGCCCCACGACGACGCCGGCGCCGATTCCCACCAGCAGTGCGGTCAGGGCGATGAACATGCTGCCTTTGGCCATCTCGTTGCCTCCTGCGAACCAATTCTATCTCCGACCGCCCCGCCCATTTCGCCCCGATTCCACTGGGTATAATTCCGGAGGAGAGAGAGTCTGGCGAGGAGAGTGACATGAAGCGTCGACTACCAGCGGTCGGTCTCGCGACGATGCTGCTGGCGGTGTTCGGAAACGCCAGCCAAGCCAGCGGACAGGAACCGGCGCGCGAACCCGCTCCACCGCCGCTCGCCTGGGGCGACCCGGATCTGCAGGGGATCTGGAACAACTTCACGATCACCCCGCTCGAACGGCCCGCCGACCTGGGGGAACAGGAGTTCTACACGCCCGAGGAGGCTGCGGCGCTCGAGCAGCTGGCGATCGAAGGCGTCGCCCGTCAGAACGCGCCGAGCGAAGTGCGCACGGAGCCGCTGCCGGAGGGTGGCAACGTCGGCGCCTACAACAGCTACTGGACCGAGCAGGGCACCCGGGTGGTGGCAACGGGGCGGACGTCGATTATCGTCGACCCGGCCAATGGTCGACTGCCGGCCCTCACCGCCGCCGCCGAAGCGCGGGTTACGTCCGCCGAGTATCGTCGGCTCGCCGACGCCAAGGACGGCCGGGTGCCGGCGCGGGGCCCCGAGGAGATGGGGCTGAGCGAGCGGTGCCTGTGGTATCGCGGGATCCCGTCGTTTCCCACCGGCTACAACAATAACTATCAGTTCTTCCAGAACGAGGATTTCGTGGTGATCCTGCAGGAGCACATCCATGACCTG
>CAJWMX010000438.1 GCA_913043805.1 uncultured Acidobacteriota bacterium
GACCGGATCGGCATCTGGTCGCCCAACCGGTTCTAGTGGGTCCTCGTCCAGTACGCCACCGCCCGGATCGGCGCCGTCCTGGTGAACGTCAACCCCGCCTACAAGACCCAGGAGCTGCATCACGCGCTCAACCAGTCGGGTCTGGGCTTGCTCCTCCTATCAAGAGGGTTTCGGCAGACCAGCTACGAAGACATGGTGCGAGAGGTCCGCCCGGAATGCCCGACCCTGGGCGACACGGTCGTCCTCGACGACCAGTGGGAGGCGCTGCTCGCGGAGGGCACGGAGATCGGCGACGACCAACTCGCCGCCCGCGAGGCCACGCTGGGCTTCGACGACCCGATCAACATCCAGTACACGTCCGGCACGACCGGCTCGCCGAAGGGCGCGACGCTGTCGCATCACAACATCCTCAACAACGGGTTCTTCTGCGGCGAGGTGCTCGGCTACAGCGAGGTCGACCGCGTCTGCGTCCCGGTGCCGTTCTATCACTGCTTCGGCATGGTCATCGGCAACCTGGCGGCGACGACCCATGGCGCGTGCGTCGTCACACCCGGAGAAGCGTTCGACCCCGGAGCGACGCTGGCGGCGGTCGAAGCGGAGCGGTGCACGGCGCTGTACGGCGTGCCGACGATGTTCATCGCCCAGCTCGACCATGCCAGGTTCGAGCAGACTGACTTCAGCAGCTTGCGCACCGGGGTGATGGCCGGTTCCCCTTGCCCCATCGAAGTGATGAAGCAGGTGCGCGAGCGGATGCACATCCCGGAGATCACGATTTGCTACGGGATGACCGAGACGTCTCCGGTGTCGACCCAGACCCGGGTGGACGATCCGGTGGAGAAGCGCGTCGGCACCGTCGGTCCGGTGCACCCGCACGTCGAAGTGCAGGTCGTCGACCCTGACAGCGGCCGGCTACTGCCGCGCGGCGAACGTGGCGAGCTCTGCACTCGTGGCTACTCCGTGATGCTCGGGTACTGGGACGACAAGGAGGCGACGGCCGCGGCGATCGATCAGGGCGGTTGGATGCACACGGGCGACCTGGCCACGATGGACGACGACGGCTACCTGAACATCGTCGGGCGCATCAAGGACATGATCATCCGGGGAGGGGAGAACATCTCACCGCGGGAAGTGGAGGAGTTCCTCTATACGCACCCGGACGTGGCTGACGCCCAGGTGATCGGCGTGCCCTCCGCACGGTATGGCGAAGAGGTGATGGCGTGGGTGAAACCACGCCCCGACTCCTCGGTGGACGACGAGACGCTGGTCGCCTTCTGTCGCGGCGCGATCGCGACGTTCAAGATCCCGAGGTACTGGAAGATCGTCGACGCCTTTCCGATGACCGTCACCGGGAAGGTCCAGAAGTACCGGATGCGGGAGATGGCGGCCTTGGAGCTGGGCCTGACGGAGGATGACACCGCATGATGCGAGTGCAGCTTGCGCGTGAAGATGGTCTCGCCGACCGGAGCTGGTTGCGAAGCGTCGTCACCCGCGCGCAGCTTGGTCTGGTCGGGGCTGGGCAGGCACTGCAGACAGATGGCAAGTTCGGTCGGGACACCGAGGCGGCGGTGCGCGCCTTCCAGTCCTCGGCCGGTCTGCCAGAGTCCGGCATCGTCGATCGCGCCATCTGGGAGGCGCTGTCACCCCACATCGAAGCGCCGCTCGCCGACCGAACCGCGGTCATCACCCGGGAGCTACCCGGCTTCCGGGGCGACCTGGAGTGGGTGGACCTCCAGGAGGGCCACCACGGCGTGCCGTTCTGGCCTGGCGGGGGCTCGGGGGTCACGGTCGACCCCGGCATCGATCTCGGACAGGCCGATGCGTCCCTGGTCGATCTCTATCAGCCGCTGGTGAGCCCGAATTAGTTCGAGGCGATGCAATCGGCCGTCGGTGCCCGAGGAGACGCGGCTCGGGCCGCGCTCGACGGCAACCCCGTGCTCGGTTCGATCCGGCTCGACCGCGGCCAGGCCGTCGACCTGCTACCGTTCGCGGCCCGCCCGTACTGGGCCGACATCGGTCGACGATTCGCACCCCTGCGCCACGCCGACACGATCGGCTCGGTGCAGACCGCGCTGCTCTCTCTGGCCTACAACCAGGACGATCGCAACACGGAGCTCGCCACCCTCGGTGCGCCGCTCGACCTCGGCGACTGGAGTGAAGTCGCCGATCGGATCGCGGCGATGCAACAGGACCATGCCCAGGCTGGCGTGGCCCGGCGGCGACGCGAGGAAGCCTTCATCATCCGGACCGAGCTGGAGTTTCTCCGCTCGTGAGCCGGCGCTCCAGGTGTGCCTCCAGCGCGTCCTGGTAGGCGAAGAGCGCCGGCGTCCCTCCCGAGTGCACCATCACCACCGACGCACCGGCCGGCCAGCGGCCCGCGGCCTGGTGACCACAGAGCCCGGCGAACACCTTTCCTGAATACACCGGGTCGAGCAGGATACCCTCCCTCGACGCCATGCGCAGGATGGCGTCGAGACAGGCCTCGGTGGGGTCCCCATACTCCCGCCCGATGTAGCCGTCGTCCACCTCGATCGGTCCACGTGGACGGTCCGGATCGAGGTCGAGCAGCTCGCTGACGGCTCGCCACCATTCGTCGATGCGAGTAAGGCACTGCTCCGTCGACCGGTTCACGCTGATCCCGACGACGGGGCACTCGATCCCCGCGTCACGAAGCGCGGTCGTGAGCCCCACCAGGATCCCGCCGGTCCCGCACGGGACATAGATGGCCGCCGGCTCCAGCGCACGCTCGCCTAGCTGCTCGACGAGCTCGAGTCCGGCGCGGACGTACCCGAGACAGCTATGGGGCGTCGAGCCGCTCACCGGGATGAAGTAAGGCTCTTCGCCCGCCGCCCGTAGCTCGTCACAGACGGCTCGGGCGTCGTCTTGGAGCGCCCAGTGGTCAGCGGTGTCGCACAGGCGCACGTCCGCGCCCATGAGCCGCACCGTCAGGAGATTGCCCTGGAGCGCGGCCCGTTCGTCACGACTGAGCACCACCGTGACCCGCAGACCGGCCCGCCGGGCCGCCGCGGTCGTCAGCCGCGCGTGATTGCTCTGCGCGCTCCCACAGGTGACCAGCACCGTGGCTTCAGCCGCCACGGCCCGGGCTACTTCGTACTCGAGCTTTCGCGGCTTGTCGCCGCCCAGTGCCAGGTCGGTGAGATCGTCGCGCTTGAGGTGCAGGTCGAGGTCCAGCTCGGCGCTCAGGTGGCTCAGGCAATCGAGCGGGGTCGGCGTCCGGGTGAGCGGAACCCGGGGATAACGGGCCAGCGCGTCGGCCAGGGGCTCGGGCATGCCCGGATGATCGCCTCCGACCCGGCTCGGGGCAAGTCCAGGCCGCCGGTGGAACCCTGCCGGTGGTATAAGCGGGGTATCGATTCCAAC
>CAJWMX010000439.1 GCA_913043805.1 uncultured Acidobacteriota bacterium
AGGTTCTGGACGGGCCGGACCCGGCGCAGATGGAGGACGCACCTGACCTCGGCTACAAGGCGGTGCCCCACGGACTCGAGATTCCTGCCGGGATGGAGATGGGAGCGCCCTCGAGCGTCGTCTGGACCTCCCGCGATCATCTGATCGTGTTCAACCGGGGACCCAATCCGCTCATGGAGTTCGACGCCGATGGCGGGTTCGTCCGGGCGTGGGGCCAGGGGGAGTATGAGCGGCCGCACGGAATGCGCCTGGATCCCGAGGGCAACATCTGGACGACGGACGTGAACGGTCACACGGTTCGAAAGATGAACCTCGACGGTGAGGTGCTTCTCACCATCGGCACCCACGGGCAGCCTGGCAACGCCGAGGACGGGTTGCTCAACGAGCCGACCGACCTCACGATCAACACCGATGGCGACATCTTCGTGCTGGTGGGGCACGGCCGCGGCGAGCCGCGCCTGGTCAAGTTCGACAAGCAGGGCGCGCTGGTCACGTCATGGGGCGGACCCGGCACCGAGCCCGGAAAGTTCGATACCCCCCACTCGATCGTGGTGGACGATGCCGGCCTGCTCTACGTCGCCGACCGGGGGAACCGGCGGATCCAGATCTTCGACGAGGACGGCAAGTACCAGAAGGAGTGGACCTACAAGGGCTGGCCTTGCGGCATCCACCTGCACGATGATGGGCAGGTGTGGCTCGCCAGCGGGTTTGCCGGCGAGATCCTGACGCTCGACAAGAACGGGAAAGCCACCGCGGCGACGGGCGAGCCCGGCAAGGGCCTCGGCGAATTCGGCGAGGCGCACTACATGACCGTGGCGCCAAACGGAGACATCTGGGTGGCCGATACGGTTAAGCCCGACCTCCACAAGTTTGTCAAGCGCTAGGCGTGGTTGCGTAGCATCAGCTCTTTCGGCCCCGGGTCGAGGTAGACCTGCTGCAGCAGGTAGCCGATGTCGAGGCGTCTCGCGTGGTGGCGGACCAGCGTAATGGGGACGATCCGAGGCACGTGCCCCAGCCGGTAGTCCTCGATCACCTCCAGTAGATCCTGCCGGGTGTCGCTATCGAGGCGTTTCTTGAAGTGTCCCATGGCGTGCATCAACACGTTGGTGTGCCGGCGTCTCGTGGCCCGGGTTCGCATCGCCTCCATCAGCTCGTCCTCGTAGCGACGCGCGAGTTCGACCCGCGGGATGTTCTTGGCGTCGGCCACCAACCGACCCAACTCACGGTAGCGTGGCAGCGAGTGCGCCATCAGCACGAACTTGTGTTCGGTGTGAAAGTTGACGAGCGTGCCGACCGACCAGCGGCGCGACAGCAGTCGGCGGAGCCGACCGTACATGAACACGCGGTCGAAGAAGTTCTCGCGTAACCCGGGATCATGGAGACGACCTTCCTCCTCCACCGGCAGGTTGGGGTACTGACGCATCAGCTCGGCCGCAAAGAGACCCCGGCCGTCCCGCGCCGCCGGCCCAGGTCCCGACCAGACCTTCACCCGTTCCATGCCGCAACTGGGTGACCCTCGCTTCAGGACGAAGCCGCTGAGCTCTTCGCGAGCCAGCGCCCGCAGGCGCTGCCTCGAGAAACGGCGCATCTTTGAGGACAGGTCGACGTTCGTCTTCACCGACGTCAGTCGCACCTCGTCCGGCGCCGAGGTGTCTCTGACCAGGTGAATCGGTTCCCGGGGTGTGCCCAGGCCCAGCTCGACCTCGGGGCACACCGGCACCCACTCCACGAAGTCGCCCAGCGTCTCGACCAGGAAAGGGTCCCGCTTGTGCCCTCCGTCATGCCGCACCTCCTCACCGAGCAGGCATGTCGAGATGCCAAGACAGATAGTCTCAGTCCCTGTGATCCGGCTGGTCATGTCGTTATGATCGCTCGAAACCGGCCTGGAATCAGAGGCCATGACTGACACCGGCTGTCCCGGCCCACCCGAACCGAGCCCCGCCACCCTGTCCGATCCCGAACGACAGCTGTACGCCGCCTACCGGATGGGGCGCGCCCGGTGGCGTCATCTGTGGGGCCTGGCGACGATGGGGGCCTATGCCAGAGAAGCCTGGCACGGACGATTTCCTCGCATTCCCCGAGCCGACACGGTGCAGCAGGGGGGGAATGTCCTGATCGATCCCGCCGGCATCGTACGGTTTCACCATGTTGGTCGGGGACCCGCGGACCGACCGTCCATCGACACGCTGCTGGCGGTTCCACGCCGCACCTGACCGCTTTGTCGTATGCTGCCGGCAGAATGAGGCAGGACCCCTCCATGCCGGTTCGCTGCCTTCCTGGACGTCCCGCGCCGCTCGGGGCGACCTGGACGGGCGATGGGGTGAACTTCGCCCTGTTCTCGGGCGTCGCGACCGCGGTCGAGCTCTGTCTGTACGATGCCCCGGGGTGTTCGGGCGAAACTCGGGTGCGACTCGAACGCGTGACCGGCGACGTGTGGCACGGCTTCGTGCCCGACCTCCGGCCGGGACAGTGCTACGGCTATCGCGTGCATGGGCCCTGGGCGCCGGAGCGGGGTCATCGTTGCGATCCGGACCGTCCGCTCCTCGACCCGTATGCGAGGGCGCTGGTTGAACGCTCCGGGCAGGACGTCCCGATCGGGGCGGTGGTCGACTCGTCGTTTGACTGGGACGATGACGCGCCGCCTCGACACGAGTGGCGGGACACGGTCATCTACGAGCTGCACGTCCGTGGGTTTACCCGGCAGCATCCGGAGGTGCCAGAGGCGCTTCGAGGCACCTATCTGGGATTGGCGTCCACCGCATCGTTGTCCCATCTCCAGCGCCTGGGGGTCACGGCCGTCGAATTGCTGCCCGTGCACTACCGGCGCTCGGAACCGGCGCTCGTCCAGCGTGGACTCAGCAACTATTGGGGCTACAACACCCTCAACTTCTTCGCGCCAGACTCCAGGTTCGCCACGTCGCCGGACACCGCCATTGGCGAGTTCAAAACCATGGTGCGTGCCCTGCACGCCGCGGGGATCGAGGTGCTCCTCGACGTCGTGTTTAACCACACGGCCGAGGGGGGGCTGGATGGCCCGACCTTGTCATGGCGCGGTATCGAAAATGCCGCCTACTACCGGCTGCATCCGGACGACCCGGGTCGCTACGACGATGTCACCGGTTGCGGCAACACATTCGATCTGACCCATCCTCGAGCTGTACAACTGGTGATGGACAGTCTGCGGTACTGGGTCGGTGTCATGCACGTCGACGGATTCCGTTTCGATCTGGCGAGCGCGTTGACGCGGGAGGCGGGCGGTGTCGACATGGGCAGCGGCTTCCTTGATGCGCTCCGGCAGGATCCGCTGCTCTCGGGCGTGAAATTGATTGCCGAGCCATGGGATCTGGGTCCGGGCGGTCACCGG
>CAJWMX010000440.1 GCA_913043805.1 uncultured Acidobacteriota bacterium
ACAACCCGGACTTCCGCGGTAGCTGCTACGTCGGTTCACGGGTCAATCGGATCGAAGGCCGCGACCGAGCCGGCGAACCGATGCCTGACGTGGTGTGGGTCTATTTCTGCCGTTCAGCCGGCGTGGAGCTGTACGAGCGCGGCATCCTCTCGGTGCAGATGATCGGGCACAACACGAAGACCGGCGCCACCGCCTTCTTCGAAGCCCCCGATGCCGACCCCGACCGCCCGAATCCGCAGCCGGACCTGCTCGAGTTCGATGAGCAGGGCATCCTGATGGGCAAGCTGCCAGGTCCCGACGACCCCGGCTTCGATGCGGCGTTCATGCCGCCGCCCATCCAGTGCACCCGCTGCCACCAGGCGGATCCGTTCATTCACGATCCCTGGATCGACAGCGCGCGCTGGCCCGAAGACCCGAGCCAGCCGGTCATTCCGGCGCTGGACGGCGCGAACGCCCCGTACTGGATCATCGGCGGCCCCGAGTGGGATCGACGCACCGTCCACATCGAGGGCAACGGCTGCACCGCGTGCCACCGAGCTCCGGACCCACGACGGTTCCTGAATTCAGGCGAGTATCACGTCAACGACTTCATGCCGCCGAACGCCCCCGGGTCGATGGCCGACGACTACGCAGCGATCGAGGCGTGCTACGACGCCGGCCCGGAAAACACGCCGGGATGTGAGTGGGTCGAGCCACCCGCGGCGCCCTGACCCACGCTCACGTCGTACCGATCACCACCTGTTGCACGCCAGGGTTGAGCGCGTGCTGCTCCGCCCAGGCGAACCCCGCCTCCAGCAACATCTGCTCGAGCTCGGCAAAGGTGAAGGCGGCGGCCCGCCATCGTAATACTCCACAGGTCTCTCCTCTGTCTGACGGATGCAGAGCCGACCAGCGTAGCTAATCCGGCAACGAGAATACGAACAGATTGTTCCCGGTGCTGGGGCGCAGCTCTGGCGTCAGCATCCCGAAGGCGGACGTGGTGATGCTGGTGCCGGTGCTCACCGCCACATACTGGGTGCCATCGACGGCGTAGGTCACCGGGAAGCCGGTCACCCCAGAGCCCAGGTTGATCTCCCAGAGCACCTCGCCGGTGTCCTGATCGAGCGCGCGGAATCGACCGTTGATGTCGCCGCCGAACACCAGGTCACCGCCAGTGGCCAGCAGCGACATGGTGGCCGCCCGCTGCTCGTACATCCAGAGCGTCTCGCCGGTCTCGACCGAGATCGCCCGCACAGTGCCGACGTTGTCGGTGCCTGGCGCGATTTCCCGGCGCCAGTCGATGGCGTAGAGGTTGTTGTTCCCGGTCTCGACGTCGGTGGCCCGCATCCGCGAGCAGGTGTTCCTCAGCGGGAAGAACATCACGTTCCGCTCGGGACTGTAGGAGCCGGTCTCCCAGTCTTTCCCGCCGCTGGCGTGCGGACAGGTCAGCACCTGCTGGCCCGCGCCGGTGAACACCACCTCGCTGTTCTCGGTCACCGCGCCGGTCACGCCGTCGATGTCGCTCACCACGTTCTGGATCACGGTGGGCGTCGCCCACAGGAACTCGCCGGTGGCCAGGTCGAGCGTGTAGACGATGCCGGTCTTGCCGGGGATACCGGTCATGACGCGCCGCCGCTCACCCGGCTGGAAGTTCGGGCTGATCCACTGCACCGCCGACGGGTCCGGATTGAGGGCCGTTTCGAGGATGAACCGCTCGAACGGGTGGTCGAGGTCCCAGTGGTCGTTGAGATGCTGGTAGTACCAGACGATCTCGCCGGTGTCGGCATCCAGCGCCAGCGTCGAGTTATGGTAGAGGTGCTTGTTCTCGATCCCGCCAAGCCTGAACTTGGGCGCCGGTGAAGTGACCGACGTTCCCACCAGTACGAGGTTCAGCTCAGGGTCGTAGCTCGGCACCATCCAGGAGCCGACGTGACCACGCCGCTCGAACGGCACGTTCCCCCACGTTTCGTTGCCCGGCTCGCCCGGCCCCGGAATCAGCCGACGCCGCCACAGTTCTTCGCCCGTGTTGGCATCATGCGCAGCGATGATGCACGCCTCGGGGCCGCCGCTCGGCATGCAGCTGCGGCCCGAGATGACCTTCCCGTTGGCGATGATCGGGCCGGAGGTCTGGGTCACCGGAAGGGTCCGGTGGTCGAGGATCTCCGTATCCCACACGAGCTCCCCGGTCGCCACATCGAGGGCGAACACATGGCCGTCGGTGCTGGTGTCGATGATGCGGTCGCCGTAGATGGTCAGGTTTCGGTTGGCGTCGATCTGCGCCCGGCTCGCGTGCTCGCCCAGATCGTCGGGCCGCTCCCGCCGGTGCTCCCAGATCAGGTCGCCGGTCACCGCGTCGAGCGCCTGCACGACGTCCCTCGGGTTCGGCATGAACATGACGCCGTCACGGATAAGCGGCGTCCCCTGCTGCAGCCCGGCGCTGAGCCCGCGGCTCCACACCAAGCGGATGGTGCCGACGTTGTCGCGATCGATCTGGTCGAGCGGGCTATGGCCCCAGCTGTTCAGCGTGCGCCTGAAGGTCAGCCAATCGTCGGGATCCGGATTCTGCAGCTCTGCGTCGGTCACCGGGGTGATGGTGGTCTGGCGCGTCTGGGCCCTGGTCGACGGCGCAGAGAGCAAGGTCAGGCCGATGGTGCAGAGAACAGGTATGGATAGCGCTCGGGACATGACTTCTCCTGAAAGTCGAGGTGCTACTGATGAGGCACTCGGGCCTCGACCTCGCTGAACCAGTCGAGTACTACGGCTATTTGAAGCGCGCCCGCCCCGGTGCCATCCTCACGCCGCACCATCAGCAGTCGTCCATCCGGTCCAACGTCATAGGCCGGGTTTCCGACGACAAGGCTATCCCGCACATAAGGTGCGTCAAACAGGAGCTCGGGACGATCGACCGCAAGCGTCGCCCCGCCCGTCTCGACCGGGACGCGAAGCACGCGGCTTCCATCGCGGAAGAAAAGCGCCCGACCATCGGACGCCCAGACGGGCTCCATACCCGGGCCGGCCGAGACCTCCGTGACCGGCCCACACTCGGGAAACGGCTGAACGTAGACCCGCGTGTCTCCCGTCTGCTCGGAAAGATAGGCGACCCAGCGGCCGTCGGGGGAGATTCGGGGGACACGCTCGTCGTGCTCGGTCGCCAGAAAGGGCGACACGGCGCCGTCGGGCCCCAGGACCAGGATGTCGCGGTCGCCACCAGGCTTGATCTCGTAGAACACGAAGTACTCACCTTCGACGGACCACCCTCCGGGAACGCCTCGGACTCTCTGGCGACCACGAGCTCGGGAGCGTCGCTTCCATCCAGCGGTCGCGCGAAGATGTCGCCACCCGCCTCGCCAGACCA
>CAJWMX010000441.1 GCA_913043805.1 uncultured Acidobacteriota bacterium
CCTCCCGCCATGACCCCGTTGCATGACGCCGGCGCACCGGCGGCCAGGGCGCCAGCCGTCATCGCGATCGTGTAACCGCTCTTGAGCGAAGGGTCGGTGTTGAGGTCCGGCGCCACGAACGCCTCCCCTCCGCCCACCACGGGCGCCGTGCCCAACGTGGCCAGGCTCGGTGCGTACGAACCGCCGCCGCAGGACGAGGCGTAGGTCGACTGGGCGCTGTTGATCGCCCGCAATGTGGCGATGGCCGAGGCCTCGGTACCGGAGAGACGAGTTCGGGTGAGCCCCGGGGCCGCGATGGCGAGCATGCCCACCACGAGCAGCACCTCGAGCATGGAGAATCCGTGCGTATCTGTCGTCTGCATGTCTACACTCCCGATCAGCGAATCGGCCGGGCCGGACCGATCTTGAGCGGGAGACGTTGACGACCTACCATGCCCCCCACGCCACTCTGTCAGCGAGGTCCCCGATGAGCGCGCCTCTACCCAGTCGTCGTCGCTTCCTGCGCCAGAGCGCCGGTCTGGCCGCACTGGCGGCCGCCGAGCCCGGCCGCGAGCTGTTCGCCGCCCAGCCGCCGGCGATCCGCGTCGATGCGGTCGACACCTATCCGATCTACATCAATCGACGGTCCGACGGACTCCTCGACGCCCCGACCTTCGAGGGCGACGACGACCCACGACGCTGGCGGTGGGGTGGACCGTTCGAGCAACTGCCCTCGGCCATCATCACGGTGATCAAGACCGACCAGGGCATCACCGGATTCGGAATGGGCGCGGGAGGCTCGGCCGCGGTCGAGATCATCGACGGACACCTGAAGCACCTCGTGCTCGGCGCCAACCCGCTGAACGTCGAGCAGCTCTGGGACCAGATGTACACCTCTGCCGTCCTCTATGGACGCCGCGGGGTGTTCGCGATGGCGCTGAGCGCGGTCGACAACGCGCTGTGGGACATTGCCGGCAAGCACGCCGGCCAACCGGTCTACGAGCTGCTCGGGGGCACGACGCGCGACCGGATCCCGATCTACCAGACCGGCGGAGACATCGCACAGGGCATGTCCGAGGGGGTTCGGAACTTCAAGCGCTCCCTGCCAGTGGGGCCCCACACGCCCGAAGCCGATCTGGATCGCGCCATCGACGGAGTGCTGGCCGCTCGCGAGGAGCTCGGTCCGGACGGCAATCTGATGACGGACTGCGTCTCGCGGAACGGCACCGTCGAGTGGGCATTGCCCGTGGCGGAGCGGCTGCGAGAGGCCAACCTCTATTTCATGGAGGAACTGCTCTCCCCGGATGACGTCTTCGGCTACGCCGAGCTGGTGCGTCGCGTTGGGGGCGGCGGTCCCGGCTGGACAAAGATTGCCTGTGGCGAACACGAGTACACCGAACACGGGTTCGAAGTACTGACCCGCCTTCGATCCGCGGAAGTGTTGCAGCCGGATATCACCTGGTGTGGCGGTACGACCGCGGGCCGACGCATCTCGCAACTGGTCGAGGCCGCCGGGCTGGAGTTGATCCCCCATCGTGGCGCCAGTTGCTGGGGCTTTCCGATCGCGCTCACGTCGCCGAGCTGCACCATGGCGGAGAGCTTCCCGCCCGGTCCACTCCTCGACGCCATGTCGTGTCCCGTCGAGAACGGTGAAGTGATCGCGCCGACCGGCCCGGGATTCGGGACCCAGCTGACCGAACAGATGGTGCTCGACCATCGCCTCACGACCTACCAGCCGAGGTAAGCGGGCGACCGGTGGGAGAGGTATAGTGTGACGTTCGAACTGTCCCAGGAAAGGGGATCGTCATGAGACGGATTGCCGTACTTGCCCTGCTGACCGCGGTGGGCGTGGTGGCGACCATGAGCCGGCCGGTCGCGCAGACCAACGTGGCCGAGATCGCGAACGTCAAGGACAACCTCTACGTGATCACCGGCGGCGGTGGCAACACCGCGGCCTACGTCACAGACGACGGAGTCGTGCTCGTCGATACGAAGAATCCGGGCTGGGGGGACGCCATCCTCACCCAGGTGCGGACCGTCACCGACAAGCCGGTGTCGATCATCATCAACACCCACACGCACGGCGACCACGTCGGAAGCAACATCGACTTCGAGGCCGGCGTCAACGTGGTGGCGCATGCCAACACGAAGGCCAACATGGAGCGGATGGACGCCTTCCAGACGGCCAGCGGACGTGGTTATCTGCCCGGGCAGACCTACACGGATCGGATGACGCTGCTCGACGGGGACGAGGCGATCGACCTCTATCACTTCGGGCATGGCCACACCAACGGCGACACGATCGTCGTGTTCCGTTCGCTCGCCGTGGCCCACACCGGCGACCTGTTCGCCTGGAAGGGCGTGCCCTATATCGACGTGAACAACGGCGGCAGCGGGGTGAGCTACCCCGAGACGCTGCTGGCGGCCGCCGACGGGATCGCGGGCGTCGAGATGGTCATCCCGGGCCACAGCCCCGTGATGAACTGGGCCGATTTCCGGGAGTTCGGCGAGTTCAACCGCGACTTCCTCGCCGCCGTCCAGCGCGAGAAGGCCGCCGGCCGCAGCGCTACCGAAGCCGCGCAGAACCTCAACCTGCCCGCCCGGTACGCCAACTACGCGATGAGCCGTGGCCAGCTCACCAGCGCCGAGATGAACGCCCAGAAGATCTACGACGAACTGGACTGACCGCGGCGCACCCCGTCGCGCCTCTTCTCCACGGGCGGGCCCTCGCGGGCCCGCCCGCTCAACACTCACCTCCTCCGGGTCACTCCCCGCCCCGAAGACGTCATGTCGACGCTCGCCCCTCGCGGCGCGGCGTACGCCCGCTATGCGGCCGCCGATCTGAGACCGACGTCGCCGCTGCTGGACGGCGTCACCGCCCTGATGGCGCGGATCCACGCCGACTTCGAACACGACCCGGCCGCCACGACCGTATCGACCCCGGTGGCCGAGGTCCTGGAACACCGCCACGGTGTGTGTCAGGACTTCGCGCACCTGATGATCGCGTGCCTGCGGTCACACGGGCTCGGGGCCCGCTACGTCAGCGGCTACCTCGTGCCTCGGACCGGCGTGGTGGGCGCCCAGGCCTCACACGCCTGGGTCTCGGTGTTCTGTCCCGGTATCGGCTGGATCGACTTCGACCCACCAACAACGTCCTCCCTTCGAACCGGCACATCACCGTCGCCTGGGGACGCGACTACGACGACGTCAGCCAGCTGAAAGGGGTGACGCTGGGAGGCGGGGCGCACACCGTCGAGGTCGAGGTAGGGATCGAGCGCGTGTAGCGCTGGACGCCGCCGGGCTTTGGGCTTTGGGCTTTGGGCTTTGGGGAGAGCTTCCGGTCGTTATTGACC
>CAJWMX010000442.1 GCA_913043805.1 uncultured Acidobacteriota bacterium
AATCACGACGGTGAGCGGCTTGCAGGCGGGATCGATCTCGACCCGGTGCAGCCAGTTGGCCGGGCAGAACCGGACCGCGCCGGGACGATACCAGCGCTTCTGGAGCGTCTCGTCCGGACCAGGCGTGTGCTCCCAGTAGCCACCCTTGAGGATCACGGTCAGGAACGGCCAGGGATGGTCGTGCAGGGAGTCGTCGTCGCTCTCGTGGAACCAGTGCACGTAGATGCCGAACCAGCGGCAGGCGATCAGCCGCAACCGCTCGAGATACAACTCGCCTTCGTGGCGGTAGATCGGTTCCCAGCGCCAGAATTCCAGCGGCCGCTTGGGCAGTGCGGCGGTCTGGTCGGGAGCGGGGCGGCGCGAAGCGGTGTCGTCAGGGTTCACTGGTGGTCATATCGGCCGCGTCGACGAACAGCCGTAGGACATCGCGCACCACGCCGTTCTCGGCGCCCGACAGGTTGATCAGCCCTACCACGACGACGCCGGTCTCGGGCTGCATGATCATCAGCGACGTCCCGCCGATGGATCCGCCGGCGTGGGACAGGAGCCGGCGCCCTGCATCGTCGGTGGCGACGAACCAGCCGAGGCCATAGCCGACGCCCTCGCCGGCGGTGGTGTGCTGCTCGGTGAACAGAAGCCGACGGGAGTCGCGGGACAGGTAGTCGTCGCCGAGGTGAGCGTTCGCGAACCGGAGCACATCCTCGGTCGTCGACAGAAAGCCGCCGCCCGCCCACTTGTAGCTGTTGTTCACCCACGGGGCATTCACCACCCGCCCCTCGTCGTCCCGGACGTAGTAGCTGGTTCGACCGGCGATGATCGGCGTGACGTGGTCGGCAACCGTCTCTCCCATCCCGAGCGGTCGAAACACGGCCTCGCGCATGTAGGTCAGGAAGTCCTCGCCAGCGGCGCCCTCGACCACGGCGCTCAGCAGATTGAACCCATGACTCGTGTAGAGAAACTTGCTGCCCGGGGGATGCTCCAGCGGGTCGGCCGAGAAGATCGTGAGCGCCTCGGACACGGTGTCGTACTGCTCGTCGATCAGGTTCTCGTCACCCTTGTAGTGACGGATGCCAGCCAGGTGCCCACCGAGCTGTCGGGCGGTAACCGGCTGCGTCTTCGCCGGAAACGACTGGACATAGCGCTGGATCGGCGCGTCGAGATCGAGGCGCTCCGCCTCGACCAGGGTGGCAACGGCGGCGGCGGTCATCGATTTGGAGATGCTGCCGACCCGGAACTTCACTGACGGCCACATCGGCACCCGCTGCTCGAGGTTGGCGAACCCGAACCCCTCGGACCAGACCGTCTCTCCATCGACCGACACCGCGATCGCGATACCCGGATAGCCACGCTCCGCCTGATCCGCGATCACCAGGCGACGTGCCTCCTCGACCACCGTGGCGTAGCCCAGGGGCGCGGGCACGAGCGCAGCGGTCGCCGTGTCGGCCGACTGCGCCAGAGCCGCCTGTGGCAACACCAGCGTAGCCCACACCACCAGCAACGACTGCGCATACCTCTTCATCGTCTCGTCCCTTCAATGTCGGTCCGCATGGTGTACACGGTCTTGCCCGCCGTCACATAGAGCGTCCGCAGATCGTCCCCGCCGAACGCCGCATTGGTGATTGTGTCTTCGGGAATCGGGATGTGCTCAAGGAGCTCTCCCGCCGACGAGAACACGTGGACCCCGGCCACCGTGTCGAGCGTCTCGCTCGTGCCGCGCAACGCGTTCAGCCCGGCCGCCACGTAGAGGTTGCCCGCGCTGTCGATGGTCATCCCGTCACCGCTGCGCCCCGGATAGAAGTCATGGAACACCCGGTGGTTGCTGACGGTGCCATCGTCGGCGAGGTCGTAGGCGCGGATCAGCCGGGGACCGCCCTCGCTCTGCTCTGTCTCGATGACATAGAGGGTCGAGTCGTCCGGCGAGATGACGATACCGTTCGGGCGCATCACCTCGGGCTCGGTCAGAATCCGAGACACGGCCCCGTCGGGATCAATGCGATACACCCCGTGCACGCCGGTCTGAGCAGGCGTGACGTTGGCCCCTGGCCGGTCGGTGAAGTAGATACGTCCCTGACCGTCGAAGGTCAGGTCGTTCGGGCGATGCAGCTCCTTGCCCTCGAAGCCGTCGGCCAGCACCTCGATCTCGCCGGTCGTCATGTCGGTGCGCGTGACCCGCGGGAGCGCGGTCTCGCCATCGCCACCCTCGCAGGCCAGCAGCCGGAACTGGCTATCAAACAGCAGCCCGTTGGCGTCGTTGCTCGGCTGACGGAAGGTGGACACCTGGCCGTCGGTGCCAAGCCGCAGGATCCGGTTGTTCCGCAGGTCCGTGAAGTAGACCGTGCCGTCCCGGTCGGCGGTCGGCCCCTCGGTAAAGGCAATGGTGGCCACCGTGCTCACCTCACGCGCCGACGCAGGGGGCGGCGACGGCGAGGGGGCTGGTGACGTCTCGGATGGCGCGGGCGACCCTGCCGGCGAGGGCGAGCAGGCAAGGCCCGCCCCCACGAGCAGGATGCCGAACAGGCGACACGTGGGCATCGGTTCAGCTCCTGGAGCAACGCCGGACCACGAGGTCCTGGCTACTCCGGTAGACGGAAGGCGATCATCTGCGGCGGACGCCCGCCGATCGGCAGCGCGATGTACTGGACACCGTCGACCATGTAGGTCATCGGGGTGCCGAGCGCACCGGTCGGCAGGTCGACCGACCCGAACTCTTCGCCGGTCTCCTTCGAACGCGCGACCAGCCGGGGTCCGCCCGTGCTGCCGCCAGCCGAAAGCGCACTCACGACCATCGTCTTGGTGAGCACCGGCCCGCCGACCCCGTCACCACCCAGTGGCGGCAGGTTCAGGTCTCGCAGGCGCGGATGGTTGCGGATGCGGTCGCCATTGCCGAGCGGCTGCATCCACTCATGATCGCCCGTGTTCATGTTGATCGCCGTCATCCGGCTGTAGGGCGGTTTGAGCAGCGGCAGCCCTTGCGGCATCAGCGCACCACTCCGGGAAGCGCCGGGGCCGCGACCGGCGAGACGCTCCGCCTCGGGCGCCCCGTGGGTGTAGGCCACCGTGGCGCCGATCGCCGGGTCGGGCGCATACATGGTGATCACGACCGCCTGGTTGCGCGACGGCACATAAAGCCAGCCGGTCTCGGGATCGAGCGCCGCCCCGGCCCAGGTGGCCGCACCGCCGTCCGGGGGCCGCATGAGCGTGCCCTGCCAGCCACCCTCGACCGGCCTGGAAATCGGCGTGAAAAGCGGACCGAGCCGGAACGGCTTGACCGCCTCGATCGCCATCTCCCGGATCTCGGGGGGGAAGTCGACGAGATCGTCGATGG
>CAJWMX010000443.1 GCA_913043805.1 uncultured Acidobacteriota bacterium
TGTGCCAGATCATCGTCTCGCTCGTCGGCCGCACGACCAGCGGCTCGGCCAGGCCGAGCACCCGCCGATCGACCGTCTTAAGGTAGTGCCTGCAGCTCCGGCATGCCTCCACTCGTACGTAGGTGAGGGTTTCATCGGCGTGAAACTCCAGCCCCTCATCGCCGGTAGTGCCGCACTCGACGCAGACCGAACGCGGAAACACCCAATCGGTCGCGCAGAAGGCGCAAATCAGGCGGCGGTTCCCCTCCGCTCCAGTCTCATCTTCGAGCTTCGAGACCTGCGCCGGCCACCCGCAGGTGGGACACGTGGACGCCCTAGGGTCTTGATCCCCCGGACGCGCCAACTCGGCCAGCCGTTCAGCCTGCGGAGACAGGAACGCGCGTCCGAGAAACGCCAGCGGTCCCGGGTCAACACCGACCGCCGAGGCGGTGCCGGTCACGTCACCCGCTGACAGGACGCCGAGCAACACCTCGGCACGATGGTAGGCCGCAGCATGAGCCAGCGCCTGCGCCGCCACCACAACGGGTGGAGGTGCGACCTCCGGCATCTGTCGGCAGAATTCGTGGAAGGGCACTGACCAGACATCGAGCGGCAGCCGTTCGAAACGGAGGAGGGGCGGTCCATCAGACGCCGTGACCGCGGCCAGAGATGCGTCGAGCTCAACCGCACCGGCGGCCGCAGTCTGGAGCTCCAGCAACGCGACGTAGAAACCGAGCAGCGCAGCGGTGTGCGGTCGTTCCTCAATCAACCGATGGGCTCGCCGCGCACGCGGCTGCCAGCGGGCATCGATGCGGTCGCGCGAACCACCCCGTCGATCCGTCGATGTGAAGGCGGCCATCGACCGGGCTCTCAATCGCCAGACCAGCGTGGGTGGTGCAACTTGGCCCAGGCCGGGGTGACCTTGCCATCAATCATGCTGCGGGCGGTGCCGGGATAGGCCAGGGTGCCCAGATAGACATGCACAATGAGGAACAGGCCGCCGCCGAGTGTGGCGGCGTAATGCAGCAACCGAGCAGTGTTGAGCACCGCAGGGCTGAACACGGCGGGGAACCACAGCAGGAACCCGGTCACCACGAAGACAATGCTGAGGACGCTCTGCACCCAAAAGAACATCTTCTGGCCGGCGTTGTACTTGCCCGCGGGAGGAACCTTGTCGCGCTCGTGGGCGGCGTAGTGCTTGATGGCGCCGAGCCACTCCCGGTCTTGCCGGTCCAGGAACATGTCCTTGACCCACAACCCGAACATGAACAGTAGCCCGATGCCGAACACCACGCCCACCTGTGGGTGCAGCACGCGGGCGGATGGCCCGCCGCCAAGCAGCGCCGTCAGCCAGAAGAGCGACGGGTAGGAGAAAGCGAGCCCGGTCAGAAACAGGAGGACGAAAGTCACACCGACGACCCAGTGGACGATCCGTTCAAAAAACGTAAAGCGCTTCAGCATGGGTCGCTCATAAGGCTACGGGCTCCAGGCTTCAGGCGCTCGAAACGCTACGCGTTCTCCTCAGGGCTCTCGGGTCCCACGGCGAGGAAGTGGACCAGGGCGGACACGACGCCGAAACCGAGGAGGTACGAGCCGACCCGCTGGAGGATGTTCAGGCCGCGCAGCTGACCGGGGCTGGCCGTGGGATGTGCCGGGAGGCTGTAGTCGGTCAGCCGATCCCCATGCGGCACGACATACATCATGTGCGTGCCACCGACGCCCCCCGGGTTATAGATAGCAGCGTGTTCATAGCCGCGTTCCTTTAGCCGCTCAACCTTCTTCTCGGCCTGGGCCAACATGTCGTCTTTGATGCCCCACTCGATGGCGTTCGTGGGACAGGTCTTCACGCAGGCGGGCTCGAGACCGGACTCGACCCGGTCGATGCACATGTTGCACTTGGCAACCGTCTTCGTTTCCTGGTCGAACCGGGGAATATCGAACGGACACCCGGAAACGCAGTACTGACAGCCGATGCAATTGTCCTGATTGAAGTCGACAATGCCGTTCTGATATTGGACGATGGCACCCGGAGCCGGGCAGGCAAAGAGGCATCCGGGATCGGCGCAATGGAGACAGGCGTCCTTCTTGATGAGCCAGTCGAGATCCTCGCCGTTCTCAACCTCATTGAAACGCATCAACAACCAGGTGTTCGATGACAGGTCCTTGTGGCTCTGGTAGCTGCCGAAGTTGCTAGTCTGCTCGACCTTGAGGTCGTTCCACTCCTTGCAGGCCACCTCGCAGCCCTTGCACCCGATGCACTTCGAGATATCGACCAGCTTCGAGTAGACGGGTCCACCCGATCGGAGTGTTTCGAGCGGAATTAGAGCGCTCTGGGAGGCCGAGACGCGCTTGATGGAGAGTGTGTCAGGCATGGAGATCGGCGCTCTCTGGCTTGGGGCTTTCGGCTATGGGCTCTGTCACGAACTCTACCCTATGTGGTTTGCGGCTCCGCTGGTGCCACGTTGACGAGAAAGGACTTGAACTCAGGGCAACGGGTGTTGGCGTCGCCGACGTACGGCGTGAGGAGATTGGCCATCGACCCCTGCGTGATGCCCACGAATCCCCAGTGAACGGGGATGCCGATCGTCCACACGGTCTGACCGTTCACCGTCAGTGACTTGATCCGCTTGGTAACGATCGCCACGCCTTCGACCTCGCCACGTTTCGACCAGACCCGAGCCCGCGATCCGTTAGCGATCCCTTTCTCAGCCGCGAGCCCTTCGGGAATCTCGACGAAAAAGTCCGGCATCGCCTCGACGAGCAGTGGCACGTTCCGGGTCACGAAATGCTCGTGCTCCACCACGCGGTAGACGGTGCAGGCGTACGGGAAATCGTCGTCGGCGGTGGCCAGCGTCTCCCGTACGCCGTCATACCAGTTGATGGTCGGATTGATCGGCACCTCGGGGTGCAACGGATTGCCTGTCGGGCTCTCGACAGGCTCGTAGTGCTCGGACAGCGGACCATCGGCCAGATGGCTGCTGAACAGCCGCGCCACGCCCTCCTCGGTCATGATGAACGCCCCGGCCCCGTCCGGCGGCGTCGTTCGACCGTAGTCCGGCACGTCGCCAATCCACTCACGACCGTTCCAGGCGATACCGGCGCGAGACGCCTCCCAGGGCCGCCCGTCGGCGTCTGCCGACGCCCGGTTGTAGAGGACGCGCCGGTTGAGCGGCCAACTAAACGCCCAGCCGTGGTGCATCCCGAGCCCCGTGGGATCGGCGGTGTCCCGCCGCGCCATCATGTTGCCTTCCTCCGTGTAGCTGCCGGTGTAGATCCAGTTGCACGAGGTCGTGGAGCCATCGGCAGCAAGCTCGCCGAATGACGACAACAACCGGCC
>CAJWMX010000444.1 GCA_913043805.1 uncultured Acidobacteriota bacterium
GGTCGCTGAAGAGCTACCGTCGCAGTCACCACTCCAGCCGGCAAAGACCGACCCGTTGGTGGCCGTGGCCGTCAGTGTGACCTCGGTCTCGTCGCGGTAATACTGACCACAGTCGGTCTCAAGTCCAGCAGAGCAGTCTATGCCCTCAGGGCTTGAAGTGACGACACCGGTTCCTTCACCCGTCACGCTAACAGTGAACTCGAAGAATTCCGCCGCGGGTCCGTCTAGCCGGTCACCCACGGAGGTGCTAGTCAAAGCAACCGCAGTAAATTCCAGTTGCGTGCCGGGACACCGTGCGCGAAATGCCCCAGCCGTCCAATTCAGGCCTGAAACCGCGATGCGGCCGGAGAACTCCCGGCTCGCCTCACAGCCACCGCGAGTTTCAGTGATCACGCCATCGAAATATCCGGACCGACCGCCAGTTAAAGTTCCTCTGATCCGACCACCTCTGGGGGGACTCGTACGAAGCTCCCAGCTTCCATCGACCGTACTGGATTCCTGAGCAAGAAGAGTGGCCACGAATTGAGGCCGTTTACTGGACGCCTCCAGGCTCAGGCCACGGATGACCAGAGTAAGGTCCATCAACACCGGGGGGGGAAGAACAACTTCACCAGAAAATTGACGCTGCAGGTCTTCCGGCAGGGCAGATGTAGGTACGTCCGTTGGCCCAAAGGGAGCACCTCCGCAGGCAAACACGCCGAGACCAAGAACCGTTCCCACGACGAGGACGACGGTGGAGATAGTCGAGTGAAGAGAGCGGCGTTTGCCACGATCGGACCGTCGGCCGATGAGTCTCATCTAATCAAATACTCCACGTCGCTCTGCTGCATCATACTGCCACAAGGGTCGGCAGATACCGACTGGAAGCATCCCTGTTTGGTTGACTCAATCTTGAGCAACGGGTGGCATTGTATGCTCGGTCACATACGGCAATGGCCGACCCGAGAGTGATCTGTCTAGGTCGTGCTTCGAGCCCAGTCCTTCCCAGTACACGCCCCGGCCTGAAGCTTCCTGGGGGGCGCTCGTCTCTCGCCTTAGCTTCGAGCGCCAGAAGGAGCGTCCACTCAGTGGTTTGCGCGCGCGAAGGGTAGGTGCCTGAAGCAACTGGCGACATGGTCGTTGACCATTCCGGTGGCCTGCATGAACGCGTAGCAGATGGTGGGGCCAACGAAACGGAAGCCGCGCTGCTTGAGGTCCTTGCTCATCGCCTGTGACTGCGCGGTTTCCGTTGGTACCTGCGTCAGGTCGGTCCACTGATTCTGCTTTGTCCGGCCGTTGACGAACTGCCAGATGTAGTGGTCGAAGCTGCCATGCTCTGCCTGCACGTCGAGGAATGCCCTAGCGTTGTCGATGGCGGCGCCAATTTTGAGGCGGTTCCGGACGATGCTTGCGTCCTGCATCAGGCGTGTCAGATGCGATGTGTCGAAGCGGGCTACCTTGGCCGGATCGAAGCTGGCGAATGCCCGGCGGTAGCCTTCGCGCTTGCGCAGGATCGTGATCCAGGCCAGTCCGGCCTGCGCCCCTTCGAGCAGCAGGAACTCGAACAGCCGCTGATCGTCGTGGAGTGGAACGCCCCATTCCTCGTCGTGGTACGCCTGATACAGCGGGTCGTCGCCGGCCCAGGCGCAGCGGGTCGGTTCCTTCACCGGTTCATCCGCTCCCGCGCCTGTTCCACGTCGCGGTGAAACGAGAACAACGCGTCGGCGGTGTCCTGATCGTCGGTGAAGTTGTAGGTCCGACCGTCGCGTTCCTTGATCGTCAGCGTGTGCTCGAGATAGTCGAACTCGTGGATTTCGATCGCGTCGAACGACAGCGAGAACGCATCGTCGTCGTCGGTGTCATACCGGATGCCGTCGAGGTCGGCGCGCAGGGTCCCCTCGCAATCGCCAAACCGGTGCTTGTGGGTGACGGCGACTGATACGTCGAGGCGTATCTCTCGGAACCGGATGTCGAGAGAGACCACCTCGTCACCGATCTCGACCGTCTCCACGAATCCTTCGTAACCTTCGGCGGAGACGTTCACCCGGTGCGGCCCGGGACGGAGGTCGGCCGTCTCGAAGGGCGTCGTGCCCAGATACTTGCGGTCGACGAAGACCGACGCGCCAGCGACATCACTCACCACCCTGAGCACGGGTGGGAGCGCGGCGGTGGGAACCTCGACCTCGGCTATGACCGCCTCAGGTTCAGGCTCCGGTTCCGGAGCGGGCTCGGGGGCGGGAGCTGCCTCCTCGGGCTCGGTGGCCGGTTCCGGCTCTGGCGCCGCGGCGGCGGCTGGCGCGCTCGCCTGTCGCGGGGCGGCCGGTTCCTCTGCTGGCGGCATCGACAGATAGGCCGCGACCCCGCAGCCGACGACGAGCAGCGCGATGAGAACGTAGCGGCCGACGTGAGAACCGTCGTCCACCGGCTCCGGCTCTGTCTGGTGCTCCAACAACGACATCTCTATGATTCTAAAGAAGACAGGAGACAGAAGGACAGGGGCCGCCGCAAGTCCGCGGCGGAGGCAGGAGGAAGGAGGAAGCTGGATGGCTTCGCCGTCATTCATCAGATACGTCGCCTGGACGTTCGTGGTCTGGGCGATGGGGACCGCCCACGTCGTGGCCCAGGAGCCGTTCGTTGCCACGCTGCCCGTCGAGGAGATGCGGGAGAAGCAGTTGGTCTTCGAGACGACCGAGGGGACGGTCGTGATCGACCTGCTGGTCGATGCCGCGCCCAACCACGTCGGCCTGATCATGCAGCAGACGGCCGAAGGCGTCTTCGATGGAACCAGTTTTCACCGCATGGTGCTCCGAGGCATCGTCCAGGGAGGCGACCCGAATACGAAGGACGCGTCGGCGCCGAACCAGTTTGGTCGCGGGGGGTTGGGGCTGGTGGCGGCCGAGCCGAGCGACGAGACACACAGCGCCGGCACCGTGTCGGCCATCACCGCGGCTGGTGATCCCAACAGTGGCGGCACGCAGTTCCTCGTTTGCGTGGTCGATCAACCAGGTCTGGATGGGCAGTACACGATCTGGGGTCGGGTCGCCGAGGGGCTTCCGGTGATCGCGAGGATCTCGGAAACGCCGGTCGACGCCAACGGGAACGCCACCGAGCGAGTCGAGATTCTGACCGCCACCGTCAGAGACTGGGCGCCTCTGCCTCCACCGTCGTTCACCACCGAAACGGTGGAGGAGCTGGCCTCCTATCACGCGGTGCTCGAGACCGATGCGGGGGCGATCACCATCGAGCTCTTCCCGGAACGGGCGCCGCAACATGTGCGTAACTTCCTCAGGCTCGCCGATGCCGGCTTTTACGATGGGATGGCGTTTCACCGG
>CAJWMX010000445.1 GCA_913043805.1 uncultured Acidobacteriota bacterium
CGCCAGCGCATGCGCCAGCGTGCCGCCGCCGGCCCCACTCCCGATGATGACGAGGTCGAATCGGTGACTCATGAGCCGGCGCTCGCCTCCCCCGCCGTCTCGTAGATCCGCTCCATCAGTCGCTGATCCACCATCGCCGCCTCGAGACACATCTCAGGCGCTCGGCCATCCCGGATCGCGCCGACGAAGTCGCGATACATCGCCTGATAGCCCCTGATATCCCGGAAGCCCGGAAACAGCAGCCGCGGTCCGCGGTGGCCACGGACCAGGACGAAACCGCCGTTCGATTCGAACGAGATGATCCCCTGGCGCCCGAACAGCTTCGACACCCGAAGCCCTCGGAGCAAGGACGGCACCTCCCGCGAGTAGTAGAGGCTCCCGACGGCGCCGTTGTCGTAGCTGAAGGCGACCATCATGCTCTTCACCCGCCGGTCGGGGCGGTCGACCGATGGCGCGGGCCTGAACCCACGCACGTCACTCATGCGTGGCCCGAGGCTGTTAGCCACATGCAGCCAGTGAATCCCCTCTTCGAAGAAGGCATCCCCTCCGGCCATGGCCTCGTCGTTTCGCCAGTCGTCGGCCTGCTTGTAGCGCTTGACCAGCGTCGTGAAGTGCGCGAACACCAGTTCGCCGATGACGCCTTCGGCGAGGAGCGCCCGCAGGCATCCGGCCAGCGGCTTGTAGTGATCGTTCTCGCCCACCAGCACCACTCGCCCCGCCGCGTCGCGGGCATCCCGCACGTGTTCGAAGTCGGCCAGAGTCGGGAACGCCGGCTTCTCGACCAGGACGTGCTTGCCCGCGGCGAGCGCGGCAAGCGTCCACTCCAGGTGAAACCGCGGCGGCAGCGCCACCACGACGGCGTCAACCGTGGGGTCCTTGAGCGCGGCCTGGTAGCTGCCATAGCTCCGGACGCCGAAGAACCGCTCGCGCCATGCCTCCGCCTTGGCGGCATCGCGGCTGGCATAGCTGCACCGCACCAGGTCCGTCAGACGCTTGAGGTGAGCGCTGTGGACGCCGGTGATGAACCCGCACCCGAGGAACGCGACATGGACCGGCGACATGAGCCTCTCGGTCGGCTACTCCAGTGAGACGGAGACGGTGCACCCCAGCATGCGCCGGTCCGTCGAGCCCGGGTCTACCTCGGCCGGCACGAACCCGGTGTCCGGCGCGAGTCTCACCGGCACCAGGCGGTCGTCATCACCGAGGGGCACGAGCACGTCACGCGCCTCCCAAGCCTCAAGCTCGAGTGTCTCGCTCGACGAGCCCGCGGTGACCTGAATCCGGTTCGCCACACCGCCGTTGCGGACCGTCAACCGCACCGTCTCGGCGTCACCCGGAGCCACCAGCCACTCCGACGCGCGCCCCCCCTGCACCCAGCTGTTCTCCGGCTCGACGTAGGTGAAGAGGTCGAGGAAGAACAGGAACCCCCCGGTCTCCGTGTCGAGCGGTTTCAGCGACCAGATCCGTCCCACATCCCTCGTGGTGTCCGCGGAGGCCACGGCCCGGGGCACAACAGCGACCCCCGAGATGCGTTCGGCCAGTTCGGCGGTGGTCGCCCCGACCCGCAGGGCGGTCAGATCGACTGGCAACTCGAACCTGCTCACCGAGGGGTTCATCCGTCGTCCGTCGGTCGTGAGCACCGTGCCGTTCGTCCGATCGTAGGAGAGAAACACCTCACCCTCGACCCGCTGCGACTCGGAGAACCAGACGAGCAGGTCGTACTGCCCGGCCGGCAGATCAAACGCCGGGGTGAGCTCTGCTGGATTCTGGACCGTCCCTGCCGTTAACCGATGCTCGACGGCGGCCCGCTCGAGGACCGTCGACTCGTCGAGCCAGCCAGCCCCTCCGTACTCGTAGGCGCGCACGGTCGGCCCCGGATAGGTATGGAGCAGCTGTTGCCGGCCGGCGTCCACCGTGGTGACCGCCTGCTCGCTCGGCAGCGCTGATGCGGCCAGGAGGCTGCCGGATGCGATGAATACGAGCCCGGCGGTCACGCCGCTCCAGTAGGGACCCGCCGCAACCCGACGGGCGGCGAGCGCCGCGATGACACCCGCCGCCACCCAGACCAGGGTGGCCGGGAACTGCACGAGGATGGCCGGGTCGATGAAACTCGGGAGCGCCGCCGTGAGCGGCGCGCTTCCCTGGAGCGACTCGACGAGCCGCCCCGTACCGTCGCGATCGTTGTACATGAGCCGAGCCGCCGGGCAAGCCAGCACCGACGCGAACGTCAGCACGCTGTAGCCAAGCCCGAGCGCCATGGCGCCCCGGGCGGCGGCGCCGTCGAAGACACGCCAGGCGTACGCCAGCATCGGTCCCAGCAACGGCAACAGCGGGACGAGGAACCGCGCCGGCACGCTCGTCCCCCCCCACCACATGTAGTACTGCGTCGTGCTGGAGAGGAATGGCGCCATCACCAGCACGCTTCCGATGACATACCAGCGCATGCCCCGGTCGCGCGCCATGGCCCAGGCCCCGCACAGCGCCGCCGCGAATATCGGGGTGTAGGGCAGCAGGCCGTACTCCTGGTCGAAAGCGAGCCCAAGCAGCCCGCGAGGAATGTTGAGCAGGTCCAGCTCGGCTCCCGACGAATAGCCATACGCGACGGTCGGGTTGATGTCGCCGTACATCACCCAGAACGAGGCGAACCATGCCAGCGCTGACACTCCGACCGGCGTGAGGAAGACCACCGCCAACCGCCAGCGCGGCAACAATCGATACGCCAGCCACAACCCCGCCACGAACAGCAGGAGCGAGAACTTCATGTGTAGCCAGGGCATCAGGCTCAGGGCCAGCCCACGCCACAGCCAGGACGCCGCCCGCTCGGGCAGCGGCCCCAGCAGCCAGAGCACGGCCCACGCCATCAGGAGCGCGGCGGGCATCTCGGGGAACAGCAGGTGGCTTTGCAGGCCGAACGGGATACTCAAGGTCACCGCCGCCCAGGTCGCCACCGCGATCCCGGGAGTGGACACCAGCAAGGCCGCGTCGTAGACGGCCAGCGCCGCCAGGGTCGCGAGGAGCCCCACCACGGTGAGCGCCCCCCACTCACCAGCTGCCGCGTAGGCGGGCATCATGAGCGCCGGCAGCCCGGGAGCATGGATGGAATACACGATGCCGTCCCTGCCTCGCACCAGGTAGTGCATCGGCAGCTCGGCGGAGTGGAACGACGCGTAGTCGCGGGCCTCGTGGTTGTTCTCGATACGAAGGTCCTGATCCGCGTAGAGACTGTGGGTCACGACCAGGTAGTGCGGCTCGTCCCCACCGAACCCCTGCACGCGTTTGACGTAGTGGCCCACGCCGAGGAA
>CAJWMX010000446.1 GCA_913043805.1 uncultured Acidobacteriota bacterium
CCCCGCCACAGCTAGAGACCACCCCCATCAGCACCGCGACGCTGGCGGCGACACCGATTCCGCGCACTCGGTTACTCATCAAAGCCTCCAGACCTTTCGTGTGTAGTCAGAGGATATGCGATCGACGAGTCGTACACGAGAAAGGGCCCGACGCCGAAGCGCCGGGCCCTTGGGATGTGTGGTCACGCGCCGAGTCACACACTCAGGAGTTCGAGCTTGCCGGTGCTGTCGCTGAACTTCTCGACCGGAGCCCCCATCTTGTCGAGCAGCGTGAGATGGAGGTTGGTGACCGGCGTCCCCTGCTCGTAGGTGCGGTGTCCGACCGAACGCAGCTGGCCCGAGCCGCCGCCGACGAGCACCAGTGGGAGCCCTCGGTTGTCGTGCCGGTTGCTGTCTGACATCCCGGCGCCGTAGAGCATGATCATGTTGTCCAGCAGGGTGCCGTCGCCGTCGGGCGTCGATCGGGCCTTCCGCAGGAAGTCGGCGAAGAGCGAGAGGTGGAACTCGTTGATCTTCGCCACCTTCTCGTAGAGCACCGGGTCGTTCCGGTGGTGCGACGTCGGGTGATGCGAGTCGGGCACGCCGATTTCAGGATAGGTCCGCCCGCTGATCTCACGCGCCATCATGCAGGTGGTGACCCGGGTGAGGTCGGTCTGATACGCCAGGAGCAGCAGATCGAACATGATCGCGGCATGCTCGGCGTAGGTCGGAGGGATGCCGGCCGGTTGGTCGACGTCGGGCAGCTCCCGACCGCTCTGTTCCTCCGCCTTCTGGATGCGCCGCTCGATATCCCGCACCGCGTCGAGATACTCGTTTACTCGCAGCCGGTCGTTCGGCCCCAGGCCGCGCTCGAGCGCCGTGATCTTCTCGCTGACCGAGTCGAGGATGCTCTGGTCCTTCTGCATCCGTGCCAGCCGCGCACCCGCGTCGGTCGAGCCGCTGTCGCCGAAGAGCTGCTCGAACACCGTCCGCGGATTATTCTCGCCCAGCAGCGGCGTCGTCTCGTTCCGCCACGAGATGCCGTTCGTATACGTGCAGCTGAATCCCACGTCGCAGGAGCCGGACACGTCGCGGCTGTCGAGTGCGACTTCGAGCGAGCCGAGCTGAGTGTGCTGCGAGAACTCGCGCGCCAGGATCTGGTCGACCGAGACGCTTGCCCGCAGGTTTGACTCGGTTCTGGCCGGAGTCACCCCGGTCAGGAAACGCGTGGCCGCGCTGGCATGCACGCCGGCGTTGCTGGGGACGCCGTTGAGTCCGGTGAGCACCGACATCTGGTTCTTGAACTCGCCGAGACCGCTGAGCAGGCGCGTCAGTTCGAAGTCCGGGCCGTCGGTCTCTGGCGTCCAGTGGCGCATCGCCATGCCATTGGGCACATAGACCACGCCGAACCGTCGTACCGGGTTCGCGGCGCTGTTTCGGACCGCAGCAAAGGCTGGCACCATGCCGTCGAGGAGCGGGAGCGCCAGACTGGCGCCGAGGCCGCGGAGCACGGTACGACGAGCAAGAGCCTTCTTAGTGATGATCATGAGTCTGACCTCCGCATCCGAAACGCGTCGCTGTTCACGATGCCGAGCACGATGGATGACCAGCGATAGTCGTCGCTGGCCGCTTCTCGCACGATCTGTCTGACGGCCGGGGCGTCGTAGTACTCGAGCGCCCGCCCGAGGGCGTAGCCCATGAGCTTCTCGGTGACGGTGCCGACGAAGTCGCCCGGGCGGTCGAGCAAGAGGTCCCGCAGCCCGGTCGGGCCATCGAACGCCGCGCCGTCTGGAAGCGTGCCCGAGGAGTCGATGGGGGTGCCGGCCTCGCTCAGGTCTCGCCACGCCCCCACCGCGTCGAAGTTCTCGAGCGAGAAGCCGATGGGGTCCATGGCCGAGTGGCAGACCGCACAGGCCGGGTTCTCGCGGTGCATCACCATCGCCTCGCGCATGGAGAGCTTCGCCCCGTCCTCACCCTCTTCCTCCAGGGTCGGGACATCAGGTGGCGGCTCTGGCGGTGGCGCGCCGAGCAGGTTCTCCAGCACCCACTTGCCGCGCAGGACCGGTGAGGTGCGGTTCGGGTACGAGGTCACGGTCATGATGCTGCCGTGACTCAAGAGGCCCGCGCGTTCGTCAGGGCCGAAACTGACCCGACGAAAGCGGCTGCCGTAGATGCCGGGGATGCCGTACTGCTCGGCCAGCCGCTCGTTCACGAAGGTGTAGTCGGCGTGCAGGAGCTCCAGCAGGCTGGCGTCGCTGCGCACCTGGCTCTCCAGAAAGAGCGTCGTTTCGGTGCGATAGGCGTCGCGCAGGTTCTCGTCGAAGTGCGGGAAGGCCAGCGGGTCGGGGTAGACCCCGTCCAGGTTCCGGAAGTGGAGCCACTGGCCGGCGAAGTTCTCGACCAGCGCCGACGCCCGTGGATCCGCTAGCATCCGTCGTACCTGCTGTTCGAGCACGGCCGGCGTGCTCAGGGTGCCCGCCTCGACTGTGTCGAGCAGCTCGTCGTCCGGCATGCTGCTCCACAGGAAGAACGAGAGACGGGACGCGAGCTCGACGTTGCGCAGCGCATAGATAGAACCTGGCTGAGCGTCGACCGGATCGTGTTCTATGCGATACAGGAACTCGGGGTCGGTGAGCAGACGCTCCAGCGAGAAGCCGATCCCTTCGTCGAAGCTGCCGCCCGCGCTTCCCGCCTGGAAGAAGGAGAGGAGGGTGGTCACATCGGCGTCGGTGACCCCCCGGCGGTAGGCGCGTCTCGCCAGCGTGGTCAGGATCTCCCGGGCGCACGGCTCGAACTCGCTCTCGTCGGACGGCGTGCAGGTGAACACCCGCCGACGGGTCGGCGTGTCGCCGCGGCCCTCCACCGTGAACGGACCGCTGATCCGCACGTTGTCGAGGGCGGGGTTGGCGTCCGGCATGTCGTCGACGGCCAGCGCGAAGCCGGTCTGACGCGGCTGCAGCACGCCTTCCTCTTCCCAGGTCTCCCGCGGAAAGGTCACGCCCAGGGTATGCGGACCCGCCTCGACGACGACCCGCAACTCCAGGTGGTCGTCGGCGGTCTGGCTGTAGGTCTCCCACTCTTCATCGCCGCGGATGTTGCCGGCGTAGCTGATTGGTGCGGGGAGTCCCGGGGCGTCTCCGCCTACCGTGAAGGTCCGGATCCGACGTCCGTCCAGTCGGATCTCGACGTCGTGGGCCTGATCGATACCCCGGACGTAGCCCACATAGTTCGTGCGGAGTCCGATCTTGATCAGGTATTCGCCGTCGACGGGGAAGTGATGCCGGATGGCCATCCCGCCACGCGAGCCGAACGGCAGTTCC
>CAJWMX010000447.1 GCA_913043805.1 uncultured Acidobacteriota bacterium
CAACGAAGCCTTCGACGACGTTTGGGTAGGGCTTGTCGATGGTCCGGGCCACCCCGGGCTCGGGAATGGTGAGGACCGTGTTGGTGCGTTCGGACATGTCGACTCCCCTGAATCTCAGCCACTGACTAATGTGACCACGGACCCATAATACTCTCGTAATCCGGCTGTCTAGAAAGGAACGTCATGCGAGCAGCAGTCTTCGACGCCCCCGGTCTCCCGCTCCGCCTCACCGAGGTCGCGTCGCCGTCTGCCGGTGCCGGCGAAGCGATCCTGCGGGTGCACAGTGTCGGGATCTGTGGCTCCGACATCCACGCGACCGAGGAGACCGGGATCGCTCGTCGGGGCGGAATCCTCGGCCACGAGGTCGCCGGGGAGATCGTCGAGCTCGGCCCAGCACCGCACGGTGAATGGTCGGTGGGCGACCGGGTGTTCGTGATCTCCCAGCTCAGTTGCGGCACTTGCCCAGCTTGTGTCGAGAGGGATAACCACCGCTGCCGCGACCTCGCCTTCTTCGGGGCCCTCGGTGACGACCAACCCGACGGCGCCTACGCCGAACTCCTACGGGTTCGCACCCCCGACCTCCTGCCGGTCCCCGACGCGATCCCACTTGACGTCGCCGCGCTGGTCGAACCGCTCGCCACCGGCCTAATGCTCGTCCGTGACGCCCAGATCGGCATCGGTGACACGGTGGCCGTGCTCGGTGCCGGGCCGATCGGGCTCACGACCGCCCGGTGGGCTCGCTTCCGCGGCGCCCGCCGCGTCATCGTGAGCGAGTTCGTCACCTACCGGCTGGCTCTCGCTGAACGTATGGGCGCCACCGACATCGTCGATGCCGGCGCCGTCGACTCGGTCAAGGACGAGGTCGAACGGCTCCTCGGCGCGGCCCCCGACATCGTTATTGAATGCGTCGGCCGGCCCGGCGTATTCAACCAGGCTGTCGATCTGGTGCGTCACGGCGGCACCGTCATCGCTGGCGGCGTGTGCATGGCCCCCGACCCGATCGACCATGTTCTCGCCTACACGAAGGAGCCGACGGTGCGGTTTCCGGCCACCTACACGCGGTCCGAGAACGAGTTCGTCATGGAGATGATCGAACAGGGCCGGATCGATCCGACCCCGCTGATCTCCCACACCATCCCCCTTGACGAGTTGCCCGAGGCGTTCGAGGCGCTACGACGGCCGACCGACCAGTGCAAGGTAGTGGTCAACCCGTTACCCGCTTTCGGTTTGATCACGTCGGGCTGCTCACTCCTGACATGGACCACGCCCTCGCCACGTACCGAGCTATCGGGTGCTCGCTTGAGGAGCGGCACTTTCGGCGCGGCGACCATTCCGTGGCCTTCCTCGGTGCTGGCACCGACGTGATCCTTGAGGTCCAGTCACCGCCGTTCCTCCCCGAGTCCGAGGAGTACCTGGCGCGGCAGGGGTTCGGCATCGAGCGCATCGCCTTCGTCGTCGACAACGTGGCAGACGCCTACGCCGACTTGATCGGGGCCGGCCTCGGGTCGGCTTGGGAACCCACACCCTTCTATGTCGATGGGGTCGAAATCGCGATCGCAGCTGGAGTTTGGTCGCCCGAGGGGCTGATGATCGACATCGTGCAGCACGTGAACGTCGCCGTGCCCCGGCCCACCCGCACCGGCCGGGAGGATCTGGCCCTTCACCACGCCTGCTGTCTCACCCCCGACCTCGCCGTGGCCGAGGCCTTCTGGACTACCCACTTCGGTCTCACCAAGACCTACGATTTCACCGCACCCCACCCCCAAGGTGGCACCAGGGGGTTCGTCATGATGAGCGACTCGGACTTCGACGAGGAGAGCCACGAGTTCAGCCTCGAGATCATTGGCGGCGAGTTCGACAGCATCGACGGGCCGGTATTCGCCCGTCGCGGTGCCTGTTTCGACCACCTGTGTTTCACCACCAGCGACGTACCCGGTGTGTGGGGGCGGGCGGTCGACGCGGGCGTCGAACCGCTCTGCGAACCGGCTTACTACCCCGAGTACGACAGCACCATCGCGTGGCTCTACGACGCCGACGGCACCCACGTCGAGTTGATGACTCCGATTCCCGAGGGCCTCATGGCAGATGCCATCGCCACCGGGCTCTGCTCGAACCACTGGGTCGATGACTGGCAGCGCAACGCAGTCGTGTTGCCCCGGTCGGGCGGTGTGCCGGTGAAGGTGTCCAGATGACCGTTGACAGGGGGACTGCAGAAGGCCAGTGGTCTACGTGGCTCGAGAGCCTCTCGTGTGAGAAGCAGACCGTTGACCCCAGCAAGCTCGAGATCTGGGGCTACACAGGACGGCCGAGTTACGGACCAGGCGAGACAATCCAACTCCATGTGAGTACCACGGCAGCGACCTGGGGGTTCCAGATCTGGCGTGACGGAGCCGACTTCGAAATGGTGCACGAACAGTCCGGTTTCGTCGGCGAGTTACACCCGGTCGGCGATGACGTAGTGGCAACCGGTTGCGGCTGGCCCGTTGGGGCTACGGTCGACATACCGTCGGACTGGTGTACCGGGGGCCACATCGTCGTGTTCACCGGCGAGCGCGATGGCCAGACTGTGAGTCAGGACGGCTTTTTCGTCCTTAGAGCCGAGGCTCCTGGCCAAAAGTCCAAGTTGGCGCTCATCGTCGCTACCTACTCCTGGCAGGAATACAACGACTGGGGCGGCGGCTGCGGCTACTTCTCAGAAGACTTCCCTGACCAATCGGACGATCCACTCCTCGTACGAGAGCAGAGCTTCAAACCAAGGCTCAGCTTTCATCGGCCGTGGTCACGCGGAATGGTCCGGTGCCCTGTCGGCGCTCCCCGACTCGCCCAACCTCCCCTCGCAGTCGGAGCGGCGGTCGGTGTCCCAGCAGCGGACTGGTCGATAAGTAACGGCTATTCCGTGTGGACCATTGCCAGTGGTTGGGCCCGTTACGACGGCCTCACAGCACGATGGCTCGAGTCGAACAACTACTCACCAGAACTGTTGTCACAATGGGACCTTGACCACAATCCAAAGGTCCTTGATGGTTACGACGTCGTAGTCACCACCGGCCACGACGAATACTGGACGGCGGCCGGCAGGACGGTACTTGACTCGTTCATCGAGCGCGGCGGCAGGTACGCGCGACTTGCCGGCAACATCGTCTGGCAGGTGAGGATGGAGGATGACCTAGGTACTCAGGTCTGCCACAAGTACGCATCACATGCCGATCCTGAGCGCCACAACCCGGATACCGATGTCAGGACCGGCGCCTTCGAGGCTCACTACATCAACAACCCACCGGTCACGACCTACGGG
>CAJWMX010000448.1 GCA_913043805.1 uncultured Acidobacteriota bacterium
TCAACATCGACTGCATCAGCTCGTCGGAAATGAAGGTGGCCTGTGTGATCTCGGCAGAGCGATTGGAGGAGGCGACCCGGTCGGTGCACGCCGAGTTCTTCCCAGCCGATGGCACCGATGCCGCGACGGCGTAGCCGGTGGTCGGCCAGAAGAACGAGAACCTGAGAGAAGGAACGGACGATGAGCGCGAAGATCGAGGTCGGGATACTTGGGGCCACTGGCACGGTGGGGCAGGAATTCATCGCTGAGCTGGCGGACCATCCCTGGTTCGAGGTCAGCTGGATCGGGGCGAGCGAACGGTCCGCGGGGAAGGCCTATCGAGACGCGACGCCCTGGCGGCTAACTGTGGCCCGTCCCGAAGCGGTCGCCGACATGACGGTCGAACGGGTCGTGCCGGGCAATGCGCCGCGGCTGCTGTTCTCCGGGCTCGATTCGTCGGTGGCGGGGGAGGTGGAGATCGCCTATGCCGAGGCGGGGCACATCGTCGTCAGCAATGCCAGGAATAACCGGATGGATCCGGTCGTTCCGCTGATGATCCCGGAGATCAACGCCGAGCACCTGGCCCTGCTGGATCGGCAACAGGCGGAGCGGGGCTGGTCGGGGCGGATCGTCACCAACCCGAACTGTTCGACGGTGGTGCTGGCGCTCGCGCTGGCGCCGCTACGCGCATTCGACCTCCAGCGTGTGATCGTGTCGACCCAGCAGGCCGTCTCCGGTGGGGGCTATCCGGGCGTCGCATCGCTCGACATACTCGGGAACATCATGCCGCTCATCCGGGGCGAAGAGCCGAAGATGGAGACCGAAACGCAGAAGATTCTCGGCGAGCTTGGCGGTGACGGCATCACCCTGCATCCGGTGGTGGTCAGCGCGACTACGACGCGGGTGCCAGTGATCAATGGGCACACCGAGCTCGTGAGCGTGGAGCTTGGCCAGTCGGTTGACCCAGACGCGCTGATCGGCGCCTGGAGCGAGTTCATCGGGCGTCCGCAGGAGGAAGCGTTGCCCAGCGCGCCGCCCCGACCGGTCGTCTATCTCACCGAGGAGGACCGTCCGCAGCCTCGGCTGGATGCCGATCGGGACCGGGGTATGACGGTGTCGGTGGGCCGGCTCCGGACCTGCGCGGTCCTGGGCCACAAGTTCGTGGCGATGGGGCACAACACCGTCCGGGGCGCGGCCGGCGCGGCGCTACTGAACGCGGAGTTGATGCGCGTGGATGGACGTCTCGACTAGCGCCCAGTCACCGTGGTTCGTCGCCAATTCCTGGGCGGGGCATCCCGACTGGCGGCGTTGCTCGTCGGTCACAAGTGCCCAATGTGCTCCCTCCTCGCGCCTGGCTAGCCGGGCGCCGCGCACCGGGATTTAACGCCGAACCACGGCTACAGGACACTAGTTGATGTCGCCCAGCAGATAGGACGGTCGCGCGTCGAACACGATCTCGCCGCCGACGATCGTCATGATGACCTTGACCAGCGGAATGTCGATGGCGTCCACGCTCAGCAAATCACGGTCGACGAGGATGAGGTCGGCGTAGCGCCCTACCGTGAGTCGCCCCGCTACCTCATCGGAGAAACCCGCATAGGCGGCGGCGCCGGTATAGGCGTCGATCGCGTCCTCCACCGAAAGCCGTTCCTCCGGGACCCATCCCAGTGGATGCAGGCCGTCCAGCGTGCGACGGGTCACGGCGGCGTAGATGCCGTCGAGGGGCGAGGCGTTGTCGAGTCGACCGCTGCCGAAGCTCACGCGGGCTCCGGCGTTTCGTAGGGCTTGAAACGGAAAGCTGCTGCGAGCGCGTTCGGGGCCGAGCTCGCGGTCGACCCATCGGCCTTCATGAAGCGCGGCGAATGGTCGGGCTCCCACCAGCACTCCGTCCAGGGCGAATCGGACCAGGTCGTCGGGGAGAATATGGTGCGCTCCGTCGACTCTGAAACGACGGGTGCGACGGAGCCTCTCGGGCAGCGCGGCGTGCAGATCGAGCGCGGTTGAGACGGCGCGGTCGCCAGTCGCCAGAAGCAGGATCTGCAGGCCGGCCTGGTCGGCACCGGCCAGCTGGTCGGCGAGGGAGCCCGAGGTCGACTCGCGCAGCGCGCCGTTGTGCCCTTGGACGTTGCGATACGGGGTATGGAACGCGGCCGATTGAGCGGCGAGGGAGCCGTCGAGGTCGGCATGCACGGCGCCCACTCTGAGGCGGTCGTCACCTCTGGCGCCGCTGCCACCGAACCGACCCAGGGCGATGGCGCGGTCGAGTTGGAGCCAGTCCGCCAGCGGTACGGCCGCGTAGACTCGGGTCGTCAAGCCGCCCTCATCATGGGCGCGCCCGAGCACGTCTAGGTCATCCCATCGGCCAAGGTGGTGCACCGAGGTGACGCCTTGCTCGGCGGCGCGGGCCAATGCCGCATCGAGGTTCCGGTTGCGAGCGGCGTCAGAGGGCGTGGGGAGGCTGGCTTCCAGCTGACGGAGGGCGGCGCCCTCGAGCAGGCCGCTCAGCTCGCGGCCGACCGGACCGAGGCGCGCGCCAGGTGTCTCCACCGTGATGCCGGCGCGGTCCAGGGCAAGGCTGTTGGCCAAGCCCAGCTCTCCGTCGCGTTGCGCCAACCATGCAGGATGGTCAGCCGTCTCCTGGTCGATCCAGTCTCGGTGGGGGGGGATATCCCCCCAGAGACGTTGGTCCCAGTCGCGTCCGACCAGCCAGGCGCCCGGGGCATGGGCATTGGCGGCGGCGGCGACGCGAGAGACCAGTTGACGGCGGGACCGAGCCGTCGACAGGTCGATGACCTCTCCCGGCAGGTCGGGCCAGAGCAGATCCGTCCGGGTGTCGATAAACCCGGGGAGGACGAGCCCTCGTCGGAGGTTGATGGTCTCCGCGTCGCCTGCCAAGGCGCTGACGGCGTCGCTCCCGCCGGTGGCGACGATCCGCCCGTCGGCGATGGCGAGCGCTTCGGTCCAGGGGGAGGCGGCGTCGTTGGTCCAGATGCGGCCGTTGACCAGAACGAGCGTGACGTTGGGGGGCGGCACCGGGTCGGTACCGCAGGCGACGACCCAGAGCAGGCCACACGCCGTCCAGGCCCGCACGTGGCGGCGGGCCCATTGTGAGGGGAACATTCCGGGCGTCGCCGGCCGGACTCAGTTGGCGGCCGAGGTCGACGTGAAGTCCAGGAGCAGCCGGACCGGAGCCTCGCTGGCAAACAGGGAGGACACGGCGCGTCGCTCGGCGCCCGGTCGGAGCGTCGCCGTACCCTCGATCTGGCTTCCGGCGGGCAGGACGTGGGGCGTGT
>CAJWMX010000449.1 GCA_913043805.1 uncultured Acidobacteriota bacterium
AGAAGCTGCCGCCAGACCTGGCTGAGGAAGTCGCGCCCAAGAACATCCTGATGATCGGGCCGACCGGTGTCGGCAAGACCGAGATCGCCCGCCGGCTCGCCCGGCTGGCCCAGTCGCCGTTTATCAAGGTCGAGGCGTCGAAGTTCACCGAGGTCGGCTACGTAGGTCGCGATGTCGAGTCGATGGTCCGCGACCTGGTCGAGCTGGCCGTCGACATGGTCCAGGAAGAGCGATTGGTCGAGGTGCGAGCCGCCGCGGCGGTCAACGCCAAGGAACGGCTCCTGGATCTGCTGCTGCCACCGATGCCGCAGTCGGTGAAGGACAACGACCCGGGCCCGGCCCGCGAGCATCACCAGCGGACGCGGGAGCGGCTCAAGCAGCAGCTCGAGGAGGGGAAGCTGGACGATCGCGAGGTGGAGGTCGACGCGCCCCAGAAGGGCGGCTTTCCTTCTTTCGAGGTCATCTCGGGCTCGTCGATCGAAGAGATCGACATCAACATGAAGGACATGCTGCCGAACCTGTTTCAGGGGCGGAGTCGGAAGCGTCGGGTCAAAGTGCCGGAGGCGCTCTCGCACCTGCGGCAGGAAGAAGAGCAGAAGCTGGTCGACACCGAGAGCGTGCGGGCGGCCGCCGTCGAGCGGGTCGAGCAGGCAGGCATCATCTTCGTCGACGAGATCGACAAGATCACCGGGCGGGAAGGCGGGCAGGGGCCCGACGTCAGCCGCGAGGGCGTGCAGCGCGACATTCTTCCGATCGTGGAAGGCACCACGGTGAACACCAAGCACGGAATGGTGCGCACCGACCACGTCCTCTTTATCGCGGCAGGGGCGTTTCATCTGGCCAAACCGGCCGACCTGATTCCCGAGCTGCAGGGGCGGTTCCCGATCCGGGTCGAGCTCCAGGCGCTCGAGACCGACGACTTCGTCCGGATTCTGACCGAGCCGCGGGGCTCGCTCGTCAAGCAGTACACGGCGCTGCTGGCCACCGAAGGGCTGGACCTGACGTTCGCCGACGAGGCGGTCCATCGGATTGCCGAGCTGGCGACGCTGGTGAACGACCGCACCGAGAACATCGGCGCTCGCCGACTACACACGGTGATGGAGAAGCTCCTGGACGAGATCTCCTTCAACGCGCCGGAGCTCGAGGAAAAGACCATCGTCATCGATGCGGCCTACGTCGACCAGATGCTGGACGACGTCGTCAGCAACGAAGACCTCTCCCGCTACATCCTGTGACGCTCTCCGGGCGCCAACTGGCACTGTTCGTCCTGCTCGCCATCGCGGTCCAGCTGCTCGGGTGCGGCAAACGCGGACCGCCCCAGGCGCCGTTCGTCCGCATTCCGGCCCCGGTCGGCGACATGCGCGTACACCGGCTGGGCGGCGAGGTGCACGTCGGCTTCACGCTCCCGATCGCCAACGTCGATGGGTCCACGCCGGCCGACCTCGAACGGATCGAGGTCTATGCCATGACCATCCAGCCCCGGCTCATCCCCGACCGCGAGCTCGACCTGGAAGAGTTCATGGAGGAGGGGACGCTGGTTGGGACTATCGAGGCGCTGCCGGCCGAGATTTCGGCCATGAACGCCGCGCTGGCGTCCGAGGACGCGGACCTGGTGGGGCCGCCTCGACCCGTCGAGGTGGATCCCCGGCCGGCGCAAGGGTTCCCGGCGATGCTCGTCGAGGAGCTGACGCCGGATAAGTTCGTCCCGATCGATCCCTGGGAGGACGAGCGGGAAGAGATTAAGAAGAAGAAACGGCGCAAGCAGCCGATCCGGCGTCCGTTGATGACCCCGCCCCAGCCTGGCGTGTTGCAGCGACAGTACGCCGTGGTCGGCATCTCGACCCGGGGCGAGGAAGGTGAGGCTGCCGAACGGGTCTCGATTCCGCTCGTCGATCCGCCGAACGCCCCGCCGGCTCCGGTGGTCACCTACACCGCCGAGGTGGTCAACTTGGCGTGGGAGCTGCCGATGGGCGTGCGGGGCACCGTGCAGGAGCCGGTCCGACCGCCTGGAGCGGCTGGCGCCCCGGGGGCCACGGCCGCGCCCGGGGCTCCTGGCGCCGCGCCGGCGACCACGACTCCTGGCGCGACGCCCACCACGCCCGGCGCACCCGGCGCGCCAACCCCCACGGGACCGGTCGCCGGCACCGGGGTGATACCGCCGGGTGGGGCGCCCCCGGCCGCCGGGCAGCCGCCGGCCACCGCCCCGGGCGCTGGACAACCACCGGCGACTGGTCCGGTCGGAGTACAACCACCGGCCACGGCTCCGGCCGCCGGACAGCAACCGGCCCCGGCTCCAGTCGGTGGACAACCACCGGCGACGACACCTTCCGGGGCGCCCGGCACGACACCCCCTGCGAACCCGGGTCCGGGCCCCACCGGTCCCACGGGCGTTCCGGGCATCACCGGGCCCGCACTGCCTCGGCTGCAGTCGGACCCGGTCGTGGAGTGGCCGCCGGCCACCCGTTACGACCTCTTTGAAGTCTTCGAGCAGGGGCCGGGCGCGCCGGCCATGCCGTTCCCGCTCAACCTGAATCCGCTCGAGCTGCCGTTCTATGCCGACAAGCGGGTCGAGTTCGGCGTGGAGCGATGCTACGGCGTGCTGTCGCTCGACGAAGTGGACGGTCTCGACATCCGCAGCGTGGTCTCGGTGCCGACCTGCGTGACCTTCATCGACACGTTCCCGCCCGACCAGCCCGAGGGGCTCACGGCGGTGGGCAGCGACGGCGCCGTCAGCTTGATCTGGGAGCCGAACGAGGAGGAAGACCTGGCCGGCTATCTGGTCTTGCGTGGGGTTCCCCCAGGTGAGACACTGCGGCCGCTCACCTTGGAGCCCGTCATCGAGAACACCTACCGCGATACCACGGGCATGCCGGGGGTGGACTACGTCTACGTGGTGATCGCGGTCGATACCGCCACGCCGCCCAACGAGAGTCCGCCGTCGTCGCAGGTCCAGGAACGCCCTCGCTGAGGGTCGGAGCACCCCATGGACGCTATCTATCGGATCGAAACCGGAGGGGGGCCGCGCCACGTGGTCCGCCGGGACGACGCTTGGCACGGGATCGACGGCGACCTGTTCGGCGCCTACTCGGTGGGTGAACGACTCGACCTCTCCGCGCCGAGGGTGCTCGCCCCGGTCGCTCCGTCGAAGGTGGTCGCGGTGGGCCTCAACTACAAGGATCACGCGGCGGAGATGAACAAACCGCTGCCCGCAGAGCCGCTCATCTTTCTGAAGCCGTCCACGTCGGTGATCGGTCCCGATGACGACA
>CAJWMX010000450.1 GCA_913043805.1 uncultured Acidobacteriota bacterium
CAGTAACGGGTCGGCCACCCGGCGTCGGGCTCGCGGATCAGCAGGAGCGGTTCGCGCGAACCGTCGGGGCGGACGCCCTCCACTTTGAGCTCCGCGGCGTCGATGTCCACCTCCGGCAGCAGTCCGAGCAACGTAAGGTCTTCGTCGACCTGATGGCTGAACGTGAGCTGGCGGTCGACCGCATCGGGCTGTGAATCGAGGACGGCCGAGTCGATCGGGAAGACGCCCGACGCCAGATGCAGCCCTAGGCGGGTCTGATCCGAGAACTCCTGGCCCTCGGTAATCCAGGTCTTCTTGTACAGGATGCGGACGACGACGTCGGCGCCGGCGGGCAGCGGGTAGCCGACTCCGTCGAGGGTGACCACTTGCTGGCCTGGCCACCAGACGGATACGGGTTGCCCGGTGAAGCCGTCGGCGAATCCGGGCGCTGGGTCGGCCTGAGCCGCGGTCCGGGCGGCGCCGGTGGTGTCCACGTAGACCGAGACATGCCGAACGACCGCCCGGCTGCTCGGCAACACATCGACGCCGGTGATCAGCTGGTCGGCATCCAGCCCGCTCTCCATCACGAAGTAGCGAACCGCCTCGCTCGTGTCCGCCCCAAGGGCGAACGGTTCGGGAATGGTCAGCTCGAGGCTCGGCGCGCCCAGCTGCCAGTTAGTCAGCGGCACCGGCGGGGTGGGCACCTGGTCTCGGGGCCCCTGCGGATAGCCGCCCGCCGACCACTCGAGGATCATGTCGAGCTCGTGGGCCGGGAGCACGTGCCCGTTCTTGAACCGGCCGAAGCCGTCCTCGGCCTTCCATGGTGGCATACGCAGGCCCAGGACCTCCTCGCGGATCGACTGGGTCCAGGGGTACGCCTCCTGGTAGGTCAGCAGAGACATCGGCGCGATCCCGCCCTCCACGTGGCAGCTCCCACACTGCCGTTCGAAGATGGGGTAGATGTGCTCGTTGTAGGTGAACCTGGACGCGATCGGCGTGTGCCCATGGGTCTGCTGCCCGATGGCGCCGAGGGCCAGGAGAAGCGTGGCTCCGACGAGTGGTGCGGTGTGGCGTCGCATCGCGATTCCTCGGCGTCTCTACGGGCCTCCGGGGAGGCCATACACTTGGCTGATGGTGCCGACCGCGTCGCCGAACACACTGTAGGCGCTGTCGACATCGTTCTTGTTGCCCAGGTCGCCATACCAGTCGAGGAGGTAGGCGGCGCGGACGAGGTGGCGAACCGCAATCCGCACCTGGTCACGGTCGGTGTCGGCGAGTGGCTGCTCGTTACGCTGGAGGGCCAAAGCCAGCTCCTTGGCCTGTAGCGCCGGAATGAAGATCTCCGTAAAGGCGCCGCGCCCGATCATGTCCTGGATCTGCTGATCCCGGGTCGCGATCTCGGCGGCGATCTCACCGGCCTGCTCCGGGATGTCCGGCAGGATGCGTTGCGAGAGCGGTATGGTCTCAGGGGCGTCGAGCGTGACCGCGCCACTGGTTGGCGCGGCGTCGGCGGCCAGTTCGGCCGTCAGTTCGGCGAAAATGAAGTCAAACCGCTCGGCGGGGAAGTTCGGTTCGAAGAACACCTTCGCGGCCACTTCGGCCGGAATCGCGCCGTCTGGGATCAGTGCTTCGAGGTAGGCGCCATCCGGGCTGGGAATCAGATCGAACGCGGCGACCTCGATGAACTCGTCCGTGTCCGCGTCGTAGTCCTCTTGGGTCACGGCCCGGCCGGTCCACCCGCTGACGTCCACCGGCTCCCGGTAGTTGTCGGTCGCATACAGCCGGAAGACGCCAGCCTCGGGATAGGTGCCTTCGATGTGATGGAAGCTGTCGGGCGCCATGAACACGGTGCCCCCGTGCTGCGGACCGTGGTCCATGTGAGCGCCGGCGGCCGCGTCGACCACGCCGCAGGTCAGCATGGCTGCCCCGTAGTAGGGATTGCGGACCGGCCCGTCCCGTTGAATCCAGGAGGAGCCGTTGTCATACATCGGGCAGTAGGCTCGCGCGAACCCCTGGGGGAGCTCTTGCGAGACGAGCGACTCGGACAGCGGCTTGAAGTCGGCCCGCATCGCCACGATGTCACCGGCCTCGAGCGCGACCAGCGCCAGGGCCTGCGTGGCGGCGTCGGTGACCCGGGCGAATTCCTCCAGCTCAGTCCGCGCGGCGGCGAAGTCGTCGGCGGCCAGAGCCTCCTGGACCTGCACATACTCGGTGAGCTGGGTCTCGAAGTCGGCCGGATCCACTGGTATCGTGGGAGCGGTCGAGGGCGAGCTGCGTGTGGCGCAGCCGGCGAGCGTGATCGCCAGGGCCAGTCCGGGCGCAACCAGGCGCCATCCAGATTTGAGATGTATCTGCTCTGACATGTGAGGAGTCACCGCTGATTACCCGATGATCTGAAGGGCAGACGACCCGCCGTCTCGGCAGGGGCGACGGGTGCTGGACAGGGCCCGCCCGCTCGGTGAACACACGTGAAAAAAGTATACAACGGCGAAAATGAGCCGGCAATGAACGGTGCCACAGACGCCGAACATCCGTCGGTGACCGGGTTTCTCGAGGAACTCCGGGTCTCTCGTCGGCTGTCGCCGCACACGCTCGAGGCGTATCAGCGAGACCTCGCGCGACTGATGGCATTCGCCGATGGAGAAGAACGCGAGCTGCTCGCGCTCGGTCGACCCGAACTGGAAGCGTTCGTGCGTCAGCTGATGTCGGCCGGACTTTCACCGCGCTCGGTGGCGCGGGTGGTGGCCTGCGTGCGGAGCTTCTTCCGCTTTCTGGTAAGTGACGGCCAACTCGGCGCGAGTCCAGCCGACGACCTCCATGCGCCCCGTGCCTGGCCGGCGTTGCCGAAGTTTCTTGCGCTCGACGAGGTCGACCGGCTGCTGGAGCAACCGGACGTGGAGACCCCGGCCGGGCTCCGCGACCGGGCGCTGCTCGAGCTGCTGTACGCCACCGGAATGCGGGTCAGCGAACTGGTGGGGTTGCGCCTTGCGGACGTGCATCTCGAAGGCGGCTATCTGACCTGCCTGGGAAAGGGGGCGCGTGAGCGCGTCGTGCCGATCGGTCGGACGGCCACCGACTGGGTCAGCCGGTACCTGTCGGGCCCTCGAGACGCGATGCTCAAGGGGCGAGTGGCGAGTCATCTGTTCCCAAACGCCCGCGGGGGCGGCGAACTGACCCGGGTCGGGTTCTGGAAGATCATCAAGAAATATGGCGCGCAGGCAGGTCTGTCACGAGACCTGAGTCCGCACGTGCTGCGCCATTCGTTCGCGACGCACCTGCTCGAGCGC
>CAJWMX010000451.1 GCA_913043805.1 uncultured Acidobacteriota bacterium
GGGGGGGGGGGGGGGGGGGAGCCGATCGACATACTTCACCTCGCACCCGGTCTCGGACCCCATCTTGAAGAGCGCCTCGCTGAGCCGACCAGGCAACCCGTGCAGCCCCTGTTCGAGCGCCACGACGAACTCGAGCCAGCCATGCTCCTGGGTCTCGGCCGGCGACGATGCGACCGAGTACGCGTGCGTGACCGAACCGATCTGCTGCCGACCCCAGGGGTCGAGGTCCGGCTCGTACTGCGGCTTGCCGTCCTGACCGACGCCGACCTTGCGCGTCAGTTTGCAGTCGTCGCGCCGGAGCGCGATGTGCTGGCCTGACCGGTAGGCCGGAAACGGCGCCCCTTCCTCCGGCATGAGTCGAAAGCGCATGAGCGTCTCCGACAACATCTCCTTGTCGACGACGGTGCCAGTTCTTCGGTGAGCCATCCAGCCTCCAACGAGGGTCGAGGGCGCACGATACCGGTTCTCGCCGGACCCCGGCAAGTGACGGGGGGCGCCACGGGCCTGGAACCCTGGCGTCCCGGCACTCATATAGATTGTCTAGGGTCACATGACAGCTGAAGCTTCACGAAACCGAGAGCTACTGCGAGGCACCCTGGATGTGCTGGTGCTGACCGCCGTGAGCCACCACCGGCAACATGGCTTCGGGGTGGCGCGGTGGCTGGAATCCTTCACGAACGAGGAACTGCAGATCCAGGAAGGCTCTCTCTATCCGGCGCTGCATCGGCTGAAGCAAAGGGGTCTGCTCGAGGCTGAGTGGGGCGTCTCGGACAACAACCGGCGGGTGAAGTTCTACCGGATCACGGCAACCGGACGAGCGCGCCTTGCGGCCGAAGTGGAGGGATGGCAGGCGTTTTCGGCCGCCGTGACGAAGGTGCTGGGCACCGCCGCGGTGTCGGAAGCCTAGCCGGACGCCTGGAGCTGGTCGCCCAGCGCGATGGGGCGATGAGCCCACGAGCGCCATGAGTGGTTTGGGGCGAAGCCCCCGGGAAGCCAATGCCCAAGACACCGATGTGGCGACGCTATCTGCGGTTCTGGGGACCAGACCCGAGGGCCGACCTGGATGTCGAGCTGAGTCATCACCTCGACGCGCTCGTCGAGCGACTGGTGTCCCGAGGGATGAGCGTCGCCGCCGCACGCGAGGAAGCGGAGCGGCGATTCGGCAACCGCGACCGGATCGAGGCGGAATGCCTGGCAGTCGACGAGGGCTGGGAGCGACAGAAGCGGTGGGGACGCTGGTTGGACGACTTGCGGCACGACGCGAGGGTGGGCGTGCGCTCGTTGCGTCGCAGCCCGACGTACACCGCGTTCGCCTGCGCCGTACTGCCGCTGGGCATCGGGTCCGCCACGACCGTCTACAGCCTCCTCGACGCGCTGTTGCTTCGACCGTTTCCGTGCCCGGAGCCGGAACGGATCGTGTCGGTCGTCCGACATCAGCCGACCTATGTCGGGCGTATCCACGACCAGCAGACCCTGGCGTTCGTCCGAAACGAAACCCGTACGCTCGGGTCGGTGAGCGCGCTGGGCCTGAGCCCGGGCGTCAACCTGAGCAGCGAGCACGGGACCACCTTCATCCAGAACCTGGAAGTCACAGCCGGCTACTTCGCCGTGCTCGGCGTTCCCCCCGTCCTCGGACGGGCGTTCGACCGTGGCGACGAGCTCAAGCAGAGCACGGTCATTCTGAGCAACGGGCTATGGCAGCGGCCCTTCGACCGCGACCCCCAGATCGTCGGCGCCCCGATCCAGCTCGGTGGGCGCACCCACACGGTGATCGGGGTGGCGGCGCCCGAGCTGTGGACGTTCGAGCCCGCCGACGCCTGGACGACCTTCCGCCCCGACCCCACCGCCGCCGACCGCAACTATCGTCTGATCGGTCGGCTGGCCGACGAGGTGACGCTGGTCCAGGCCTCAGCCGAGATGGAGCGGCTGGGTGCCGAGCTGGCCCGCGTACGCCCAAGCGCGGTTCGGGAGCAGGAGCGGCTGGGTGCCAGATCCCACCAGGCGACGCTTGCGACAGGGATCGTCCCCGTCATGAGTCTGATGGGAGCGACCGTGTTTCTGGTCCTCCTGGTCGTGTGCGCCAACACGGCGGGACTGCAGCTCGCTCGCGCCACGGGACGGACACGCGAGCTGGCGGTGCATGCGGCCCTCGGGTCGACCCGAGGGCGGCTGCTGCGCCAGCTGCTGACCGAGAGCGTCCTGCTTGGGCTGGCCGGGGGGCCGCTCGGCGTTAGTGTGGCCTACCTGGGCTTACCGACGCTCGTTCGACTACGACCGCTCCTGGGGATGTGGAATCCCACGATCGACGTGCGCGTGCTTGCCGCCGCGCTTGTCCTCTCGCTGGCCAGCGGCGTGGCCTTCGGACTCCTACCGGCCTGGCGCAGCAGCCGGACCGCCCCCGGCGCGGCTCTGCGCTCTGGCGACGCGCGGGGCGCCACGAGCGCCCACGCCCCCTGGATGCGTCGTGTGTTGATCGTCGGACAGGTCGCCGTGTGCACCGTGCTGTTGGCCGGCGCGGCGCTGTTCATCAGGACCTTCGTGAACCTCAACGAACGACCGCTCGGGTTCAACCCGGACGGCGTGCTGACCGCGCGCGCCTCGCTCCAGGGTCCACGCTACGCGGACACCGAAGGGGTAACCGCGTTGTTCCGGCGCACGATCGACGAGCTCCGCCGCGTCCCCGGGGTGAACGGGGCCACGGTCGTCAACAACCTCCCGGTGGAACGCGGCCTGAACCTGGCGCTGCGATCGGCCGCCGACAGGCCCACTGACCCGGCCCAGATCGACTGGCGCTATGTCAGTGGCGACTATCTCGACGTCATGGGGATTCCGCTCCGAGCCGTCCGAAATCTGCTATCGTCAAGGGTCGTCCTGACCCCTGATACGCGGGACGGGAAGCAACTGATACCCCAGCGATTGGAGAGCGTGAAATGGCAAGCGAAGGCAAGTGTCCGGTATTGGGCGGGGCTCACAGTCATTCGGCGACCGGCACCACGGCGAATCAGCACTGGTGGCCGAACCAGCTGAATTTACGGGTACTGCACCAGAACTCGTCCCTGTCGGACCCGATGGCCGAGGACTTCAACTACGCCGAGGAGTTCAAGACGGTCGACCTCGAGGCCCTCAAGAAGGACATCGAGGACGTGATGACGACGTCGCAGGACTGGTGGCCGGCTGACTACGGGCACTACGGTCCGCTGTTCATCCGCATGGCTTGGCACAGCGCCGGCACCTACCGTATTCACGACGGACGCGGCGGGGGC
>CAJWMX010000452.1 GCA_913043805.1 uncultured Acidobacteriota bacterium
AGGATGCCCTTCGTACGTGGCGTGATGGCCGACTTCACCCGCTCGGGATCGACGACATACCCGTCTTCGGCCCGGGTCGGTATCAGAACGGTGCGCCCGCCGCAGACGGACACCATGTTCGGGTAGCAGGGGTAGTGGGGCGCCGGCGTGATGATCTCGTCACCCGGGTCGAGCAGCAGGCTGCAGACCAGCATCAGCGCTGAGGAGGTCCCGCCCGTGACGAGCACCCGCTCTGGACCGACGTCCACCCCGCGTCGAGCTCGACAGTCGGCCGCAATCGCCTCCCGCAGCGGGTAAAGCCCGCGACTGTCGGTATAGTGCGTCGCACCGGCGGCGACCACCTCGCCCACCGACGCGACGACCTCGGGAGGAGGCGGAAACCCAGGCTCGCCGACACCAAGCTGGCGCACGTCGACCCCGGCCCGGGCCATCCCCATGCCCCGCTCCATGACCTCCATGGAGAGAAACGGCACCAACGCCTCGACCTGGGCCGAATAGTCCACGCGTGTTGTCTCGGAGTCCACGCCTCGTCACCTGCCAGGTACTTGATCCCGTGGTCGGGAACGCGCAGGCTGTAGCTGCGCTCGGCCGCGGCGGCCCGACCAGATGCCTATCCTACCGGTTGACGACCCGGACGACCCACGACTCGCCGACTATCGCGACGTGCCGGACCCGATGCTGCTTCGGGACCGAGGGCTCTTCGTCGCCGAAAGCCGTTTGGTGGTCCGAGAGCTCCTGACCCATCCCCGGCTGACGACCCGCTCCCTATTTGTGACGCAGGCGGCACTCGACAGTCTGCGGGAGCTCGTCGAGGCGCGCGAGACACTCCCTGTCTATGTCGGCAGCCCCTCGCTCCTCAAGGGCGTCATCGGCTACGCCGTGCACCGTGGAAGTCTGGGGCTGGGCGAACGCCCCGCGCCGACGACCGACCTCGAGTTGCCCGCCCTGCGGGAGGCGACGCTGGCCGTGGTCCTCGAACAGGTCGGCAACCCGGACAATGTCGGGAGCATCTTCAGGAACGGGGCGGCTTTCGGAGCCGGCGCCGTCGTCATGACCTCGAACTGCGCCGATCCGCTGTATCGAAAGGCGATCCGCACCTCGCTTGGCGCCACGCTTCGACTCCCGTATGCCGAGATGCCAGACTGGCCGGACGGGCTGTCCCGGCTCGAGGGTCTGGGCTTCGAAACGGTCGTCCTCACCCTCGATGGCGGGGCCATTCCGCTCGAGACCTTCGCTGACGACGCCCCTCGGCGGATTGCGCTGGTCCTCGGAAGTGAGGGGCCTGGCATCAGCGACCGGGCGCTTGCCGCCGTGCGTCACCGGGTCCGGATTCCAATGGCCCCAGGCATCGATTCACTCAACGTCGCCACCGCGAGCGGCATCGCGCTCTACCGGCTCTCAGCACGGAACCGCGATCGGACGTAGGATCGGGCGATGCGACAGCCCGGAGACACGATTGCGCTCGAATCGGGCGACACCCTGCTCGAGGTCTCCCCGGTGACCGGCGGCTCGATCACGCGCTACGCCACCGCGCGAGAGGACCGCGTCTTCGAGTGGATGCGACCGGCCACCGAGGCCGCCATCCTGGAACGATCGGCGGGCCAGACCGCCAGTTTCCCGATGGTGCCGTTCTCGAACCGCATCCGAAACGGTCGCTTCTCGTTCGATGGACGCGACGTTCAGCTGACCGAGCTGTTCGGACGGGCGCCACATGCCATCCACGGTCATGGCTGGCTGGAGCCCTGGAACATCGTCGAGCAGGCCGACGACACCCTCACACTCGAGTATCGTCATCCCGCCGACAGCTGGCCCTGGGCGTACCGCGCCGAGCAGACGTTCGAGTTACGGGACGCCGTGCTCACGATCCGGTTCGCGGTGACCAACGAGGCCACGACCAGGATGCCGCTCGGCTTCGGCCTCCACCCCTACTTCGTTCGCACGCCCGGCGTCAGGCTGCACGCCGGCGTAGGAGAGATGTGGCGGGCCGATGACGACGCGATGCCGGCCGAGCTCGTTCCTCCACCTCCGCAGCTCGCCTTTGGCGCGTCAGGTCTGAGTCCGGACCTAGCCATCCTCGACAACAACTTCCTGAGCTTTGGCGGCGAGTACCGGATCGAATGGCCGGAGTGGCGCGCCGGCCTGCGGGTCGAGGCCGACCCGGTCTACAGCTGCCTGGTGGTCTACACCCCGGAGGGTCGAGACTTCTTCTGCGCGGAACCCGCCACCAACTGCATCGACGCGGTGAACCTTGCCGCCTCGGGCCGGGAAGACACCGGGCTCATCGGTCTGGCGGCCGACGACACCGCCGCCGGCGAGGTGGTCTTCACGCCCGCCATCAGAGCCTGACATCGCCACCCGGCCGGGCCTACGGCCCCCGGGGGCGGCAACCTATGCCACTTGGTGCAGGAGCGGGCGGCCCTCGCGCACTCGACGACAGTTCTCGGTCGCCACCTCGAGGCTACGGGCCAGCGTCTCCCGAGTCAGCCAGGCGACGTGCGGAGAGACCACGACTCGATCGGAACCGAGGAGTCGGGTATCCACCGGCGTCGGCTCCTCGGCGAAGACGTCGAGACCGGCCCCACCGAGATGGCCGGACTCCAGCGCCGCCACCAGCGCTGGCTCATCCACCAGTCCGCCACGCGCGGTATTGATCAGTATGGCCCCGGGCCGCATCGTCGCCAGCGCCGCCCGGTCAATCAACCCCGCGGTGTCCGGAGTCAACGGAAGGTGAAGCGACACGATGTCGCTTTCGGCGAGCAGCGCGTCGAGGCTCATCGCCCGACCGACCGCCGTGGGGCGCGGGCTCCGGTTCGTGAACACCACCGTCGCCCCCATGGCGTCGAGCACCGGCGCGAGACGGGCCGGCACGGCCCCGTAGCCGACGAGGCCGACCACCCGCCCCCCGAGCTCGCCGAGCTGATCCTGGCGGCCGGGCGACAGCATCCACCCGGCGGGCGTCCGTACCGCCTCCTCCAACGCCCGCAGCCGGCGGAGCACGGAGAGCATCAGCAGCAAAGTCATCTCCGCCACCGCCTGGGTGTTGGTGCCCGGCATGTTGCAGACCGCGATGCCTCGCCCGCGCGCCGCCTCCAGGTCGACCGTGTTCACGCCGACCCCGATCTTCTGGATCAGCCGAAGGCGGGGTGAGGCCGCGATCAACCCGGCGGTCACCGGGTCCAGCAGGTGCCAGATCACCTCCGCCTCCCGCATCGCCGCCTCATAGGCAGGTCGAGCCTCGGGAGGACGCACGGCGAT
>CAJWMX010000453.1 GCA_913043805.1 uncultured Acidobacteriota bacterium
GCGAGCCCGCCCAGCAGCAGGAACGGCAGCAGGGGCACAACCACCATCAGGAACGCTCCTGCGAGCAGACCGAATATCAGTTTGAGTGCAAGGAACGGCAGCAAGAGCAGCCACCCAAGCAGCTTGAACGGCAGGAAGAGCAGTTCGAACGCCAGTTTCACCAGCGCCAAGACGACGCCGAAGACCAGCAGCAGGCCAAGACCGAGCACGCCGATCAGCGCCAGCCCGAGTAGCTCACCCGTGAGTTCCTGACCTCCTGCGCGGCCAGGCCCCCGTGGGAATCGGTTGGCCGACGCTATGAGACCTGACGACCGCTCTGTTCCAAAAGTTCCGGGGTCTTGAGCTGATCGGCCGGACCGCGGGGAACGTCCGGCGAGAGGTAGCGGCCGCCCGACAGCCGGTCGTCGAGACTGCGGACGGTCTGGCTGTTCTTGTTGATGGCGCGCAGCTTGGTGAAGTTGAACAACACGCAGAAGCCCAGGAACACGACCAGCAGGAAAACGCTGGACGACAGAAGACCGCGCAAGAGTCCGACCACCACCGTCTGGACTTCAGCCGGACTCACGACGTCTCCTCCGACTCCCTGTCCTCGGGCAACTCATAGACGATCAGCCCGTCCTCGACCTCGTCCATGGCCACCCGCTCGAGTCGCGCCTTCACATCGGGCCGTTCGCCAGTTTCCGGATCCGGGCGGAGGGGCTCGAGACGGGGCAAGGCGCCGCGTCGAAGCTGTTTCGCCCGCTGGGCGGCAACGTCAACAAACAGGAAGCGGTTCGTGATCTCAGGCATCCGCTCGTCCGGAATGCGCGGCATCGCGATTGGCCGCGGGACGACCGGCTCGGCCTCGGGGTCAAGAAGCGGCTCGTACTCGTCGTTCATATCCAGGGGATCGTAGTCGAAAACGCCTCACGAGTCGACTACCGCCTCGCCCGCCGGCCAAGCTCTGGGAACGCCTTCGATAACCTCGGCAGGCTCGCTCGGCTCGTCCGCCGTGGCCATGGCCGGCCGCGCCACGAACCACTCCCCACCCAGGAGGTAGTGTGTCGGCTGGCCACGGTAATAGATGGTGACCCCGCCATGCTCGTCGGTCACCGGCACGATGAAGCGAGCGTCAATCGCGCCGGTCAAAGCCAGATCATCGAGGGTCGGAGGTCGGTCCACCATCGTGCTCCTGAGACGTGTGTGCCCAAGGCATGGGTGGCGCCCCGGGGCCCGCGGTTGCCAACTCAGGCAGCCTTGATGTCAACCCGATGCGGCTTGGCCGCCTCTTTCATCGGCAACGTGATCCGCAGGGTGCCGTTCTTGTGCTCCGCGGTCACCCCACCCACGTCGACGGACCGAGGCAAGGTGAACGACCGACGAAACGCTCCGTAGGCCCGCTCGGAGCGATAGAGCCGCCCCTCCTCGACTTCGCCATCGGCCTTACGTTCGCCGGCGATGGTCAGGAGCCCGTTCTCCAGGGTGACGTCGACGGCGTCGCGATCGATTCCAGGCAACTCCGCGCTGATCACGAGCGCGTGGTCATCGGTCTCGTAGACATCGACCGCCGGCATCCAGTTCCAGCCGCCGGACTCTGCCGACGCTGCACCCACGTTCGCGGGCCGGAAGAAAAGGTCAAATGCGTTGTCGAACATGCTGAGATCACGAATCGGGTTCCATCGAACAAGTGACATGCGATGCCTCCTTGGCTTCACGGTTTCACGTAGCTGTTGCGCCTGTCTCTCAGACCCTGAAGATACGTTACCCACAACATTAGTTTTTGTCAATCATTTAATATTAGTTTTTAACACTCATATATTTAGTCGGACTTCTTCTGGCGGCGACCCATATGCCAATACATAGCCCTGGGCACTCGGCTGTGCGATGATGAGGAGACGTGCGAATTCTGTTCATCGGCGACATCGTCGGGAAACCCGGGCGCACGCTCGTGCAGAGCGCGGTGCGCCCACTTGTCTCTCACCACGGCATCGACCTCGTGGTGGCCAACGTGGAGAACGCGGCGGGCGGCAACGGCATCACCCGCGAGATCGGCGAAAGCCTGCGCGACTGCGGTATCGATGTCATGACCGGGGGCAATCACATCTGGGACAAACGCGAGGCACTCGATTACATTCAGCTCGAACCCAGACTGATCCGCCCCGGCAACTATCCCGACGCCCCGGGACTGGGCCATGTGCTGGCGCGAGCCTCCAACGGGGAAACCGCGGCCGTGCTCAACGTGATGGGTCGCGTCTTCATGGCCCCACTGGATAATCCCTTCACGACCGTCGACGAGATGCTGGCCGACGTCGCCGGGGAAACGCGGATCATCCTGGTGGACTTCCACGCCGAAGCCACGTCGGAGAAGATCGCGATGGGCTGGCACCTCGACGGCCGCGTGTCCGCCGTGATTGGCACGCACACCCACGTGCAGGCCGCCGATGAACGCGTGCTTCCGGGTGGCACCGCCTACATCACCGACGTCGGCATGAGCGGCCCGCACGACTCGGTCATCGGTGTCGACAAGCAGGTTGTCCTGAAACGGTTCAAGACGGGGATGCCCGGTCGATTCGACACGGCGCGGGGCGACCCCCGGCTCCACGGAGTGATCGTGACGACCAATCCGGAAACGGGTCGGGCGACCGGCATCGAGCGCCTGAGCCTGACCCCAGCCGATGTCGACGCCTTGCGTTCGACCGTGACGGGTTCGTGACCGGAGGCACGTCGCTCCCCTTCGACGATCCCGAACGGGCGGCGCCCACACGACGCTCCGTCGTGACGGTGACCGCCCTCACCGCGCGCATCCGGAGTCTGCTCGAGTCCAACCATGGGGAAGTGTGGGTCGAAGGCGAACTGGCGAATTGCCGGCTCTGGAAAACCGGACATCTCTACTTCACGCTTCGAGACGACCGCGCCCAGCTCCGTGGGGTGATGTTTCAGTCGGCGGTTCGCAATCAGCGCTTCACGCCGGAAGACGGCCTCCGAGTGGTGGCGCGGGGCCGGATCAGCGTCTACGAACCAAAGGGTGAGTATCAGCTCGTCTGCGAGCATCTGCAGCCGCACGGGCAAGGGGCGCTTCAGCTCGCGTTCGAGCAGCTGAAACGCGCGCTGGCCGAGGACGGCCTCCTCGACCCGGCCAGGAAGCGTGCGCTGCCCGTGCTCCCCGGACGAATCGGGGTCGTGACCTCGCTCGATGGCGCGGCGGTGCGTGATGTCCTGCAGGTTCTGACCAGGCGCCATCCGTCGGTGCAGGTCTTGATCAGCCCGACCCGGGT
>CAJWMX010000454.1 GCA_913043805.1 uncultured Acidobacteriota bacterium
CACCGGCCGCCGCGGCGGCCGCGACCTGGGCCACCACCGCTTCGACACTGTCACCGGCCGGCCGGCGCCCGGTGACGGCCATCACGAGTGGACGTCGCTCGACTAGCGCTCGATCCATGGTGGTTCGCCCTCGCGAGCCGCCGGAGTCGCCGACGTGCCACTCTGTTGCGTCGGCTCGCCGCCACGTCGACGCCGGATCCACGCGCCGAGGGCCACTCCCAGTTCCGCCATCCCGGCCACCACGTTCACGAGTCCGAACCCGCTGACCGCACCTCGCACCGAGGGCGAGAGCATCATCTCCCCCAGTCGGGGGAACAGCTCGACCACGAGGTTCCGCTCCCAGAACACGGACCAGGGCGCCACGAGCAACACCAGACCTGCCTCGAGCAGGTACACGATGAGCAGAGTCCGGCCTAGGCGGCGAATCTCAGCCTCCCTCCAGCTGTGCCGACAGCGTGGCGATTCGGGTCGTGCGGTCCTCATACGACCCGGCCACACCCTGCAGTTCCAGCAGCACGGCCGGGGCCCGGGCCGGATGGCCGGCTCGCTCCAGCAATCGGGCCAGGCCGTAGAGCAGGCGGTGCCCCTCTTCGACCGAGGGAGCGGTCGCCGCGGCAGCCCGCTCATACCACCCGATCGCGTCATCGGTCTCGCCGGCGGCTTCCGCTAGTTCGGCCAGCCGCCGGGACGCTTCGAACCGATGGTGGACGAACTCGACGGCGGCCATCAGCGCTCGACGGGCGAGGTCCACCCGGCCGGCGTGAAGACAAAGCTCGGCCAGGCGCAGGTGGCGCTCGCCAACCTCCGACTCGCCACACGTGCCGGCTCCCTCCCTTCTGAGGTCGGCAAACACGGCCTCGAGCGTGGCTGGGGCCTCCGTCGCTCGCTCCGGCCGTTTGTCCGCCACCGCCGTCACACCCTCCCGCACCGCGGCTGCCTCGAGCCGGGGAACATTTCGGATTAAATCACGTATCAAACAAGGAAGGTGGCCTGAACGACCGTCGATGGACCGCAGAGTGCCCGTGGCGCGCCATCGCGGCGAGATGCTCCGCCGTCGCGTACCCCTTGTGCCGGTCGAACCCGTAGCGAGGGTCTTGCTCATGGAGCTCCCGCATCCGACGGTCGCGCACGACCTTGGCCACGACGGAAGCCGCCGCGATCACCGCGCACCGCCGGTCTCCGCCGACCACGCCACGTTGCGCGATGAACAGGCTGGGTATCCGAAAAGCGTCTACGAGGGCGAAGTCGGGCAGGGGCTCGAGGGCGACCACGGCATCACGCATCGCGGCCAGCGACGCCTGGTGAATGTTCAGATGGTCGATGTCGGCCGGCTCTCGGATCCCAACCGACCAACCGACACAACGAGTGAGGATCTCTTCGTGTAGCCGCTCCCGCATCGCGGGGGTGAGCAGCTTCGAATCGCGGAGTCCGCGTAGACGATCGTCTGGAGGCAGAACGACTGCCGCGGCCACGACCGGACCAGCCAGGCAACCGCGGCCGACCTCGTCCACACCGGCGATGCGCGCGAACCCGGCGCGACGCAGCTCGTTCTCGATGGCTCGTCTGGCAGACGCGCGACGTCGGGCCTTCATGCGATGCGCCTCGGGTGAGGCGTCCCGCTACTGCGCGGTGGGCCGGCGCTTCTCTCGCAGGCGCGCCGCCCGTCCCCGGAGCTTTCGGAGGAAGTAGAGCTTGGCGCGTCGGACACGAGCGGCTCGCCCGATCTCGATCTTCTCGATCGATGGCGAATGCAGCGGAAAGATCCGCTCGACACCCTGGCCGAATGAGACCTTCCGCACCGTGAACGTCCCGCGAGGGCCACCACGCTTGATCGCGATGACCACACCCTCGAAGACCTGGATGCGCTCTTTCTCACCCTCACGAATCTTGACGTGCACCCGGACCGTCAGACCCGGGCGCAGGTCCGGCCTCTCGAGCATCTGCCCTTGTTCTATCGCTTCAATCGCATTCATCTGACTGCTCCCGATCAGACGACCCTGATGGCTCGTCCTCCAACTCGTTCAACCACCGACGCGCTTCGGCGTCAAGTGGCGCGTGCTCCAACAAATCTGGCCGTCGGTCTCGCGTGCGGCGAAGCGCCTCTCGACGGCGCCACCGCTGAATCTCACCGTGATGGCCCGATCGCAACACCTCTGGCACGCCAAGCCCGTCAATCTCCGCCGGGCGGGTGTAGTGCGGGTAATCGAGCACCCCATCCACAAACGACTCCTGGGCTACCGATTCGGCATCCCCCACGACGCCCGGCAGCAGCCTGGCGACCGCATCGACGACGACCGCCGCGGCCAGTTCCCCCCCGCTCAGGACATAGTCGCCGATGGAAATCTCCTCCGTCGCCAACGCCAGGCGGATCCGCTCGTCAAACCCCTCGTAGCGGCCGCACAGGAGCACCACGTGAGCGTGATGACTGAGTCTGCTGGCCCGCTCGTGCCGGAACACCTGCCCCTGCGGCGACAACAGCGCGACTACATCCGGCCGGCCATTCTCGCGCCGGATCGCCGCCACGGCGCGGAAGAACGGCTCCGGCTTCAACACCATGCCCGGCCCGCCCCCGTAGGGCACGTCGTCCACCGTCCGGTGCCGGTCGTCGGTGAAGTCCCGCAGGTCGTGCACGCCGACCTCGATCAGCCCCGCCGTGACCGCTCGGCCGACCACCCCGTCTCGGAGCAGCGCCTGGATCATGTCCGGGAAAATCGTGACGACGTCGAACCTCAGTGTGCCCTCCCACGCTCACTCCGCGCCATGGGCGCCGGTCCGATTCAGCTCCAGCAGGCCCTCGGGTGGATCGACCTCGATGCGTCGTACCGCGACGTCGACTCGGACACAAATCGCGTCGACTAGCGGTATCTGCACTTCGTTCCCATCGTCGCCGAGGATCAATCGAGCCGCGCCCTCACCCTCTTCGATGTCGGTCACCATGCCGACATGATCCCCTGTCACCGTATCGACCCGGCAACCAACCAGTTCGTGATGGTAGTACTGCCCCGGCGGTAGCTCCGCGAGCTCGGTCTGCGGGACCCGGAGCTCGGCCGAGGCCAGGGCTTCGGCTTTCGAGATCGAGGTGACACCTTCCAGCCCGATGATGGGTCGGTCGCGGAAGAACCGTACATCCTCGATGCAGTAGCTCGTCACCTCAGCACCCTGCCGAAGACACACCGTCTTTCCCGGCGCGAACCGCTCATCGGCGAAATCCGAGTCAGGATCGACGATGACGCGTCCCCGGTTGCCGTG
>CAJWMX010000455.1 GCA_913043805.1 uncultured Acidobacteriota bacterium
CGGCTGAAGATCGCTACGGCTGGTGGGTCGCGCGCCAGGCGGCCGCCTGGTCGGCCGTCCCGGTCATGGCCGATCCGTCGACCTCGGCTCGATAACGGATACCCGCCGCTCGGAAGCTCAGGACGGTGCCATCCAGTCGGCCCTCTTGCAGGGTGATCCGCCGTCCGGCGGTCCGTAGTTCACCCTCCACCATCTGATACCGCTGCCGCAGCTCAAGCTCGCCGCCGTCGGCGAGTCGCCAGACGCCTTCCACCTTGGCCGGGACGGTCCAGGCGTGCGCCGAGCAGAACCCGGGGCACGGGTCGAGCACGATCGTTTCGTCCGGATCCCACCCGCGCGCCTCCGGGTCTTCCTCGGTGCCGCGCATGTCCCAGGTGTTCGAGACGATCCGCGTGCCTGGGCGCAGGTCGAAGAAGACCGGACGGAGCCGGATGGTCAACTCCGGTAGCAGGAAGAAGGTGATGACGTCGGCGCCTGCGAAGTCGTACTCGAACAGGTCGGTCTGCACGAACTCGGTCCGGTCGGCCACTCCGGCCTCGGCGGCCCGCTCGCGCGACATCGTCACCAGGCCGGCGCCCAGCTCCACCCCGACGGCGTGCAATCCACGCTGGGCGGCCGTGATGACGACCCGGCCGTCGCCCGAACCCAGGTCGAGCAGCCGCTCGCCTGGCTGGACCGCGGCCATGTCCAGCATGGTGTCCACGAGTTCCTGGGGCGTGACCACCCACGGCGCGTCTTGACCTTCCTGACCGTGGACCGGTGTGGGGGGCTGCGCCGCCCAGGCGGACCCCGACATCATTGACCCGATGAGCCAGAGCGCAACGACAGTCCGGTGACCGGCGAGGGTAGGCAAGCGCCCATTCTATTCCGATTACAATGAAGGCTAGGCAGTCGGTCGCGCCCCTTCCGCGGCGATTCCTGACGACATTTCTTGATGTTCCGCTCTACTGGCTGGGTCTGTGTGACCCTCGCGTTCTGGTTCGCCGCACCCCTCGCCGACGCGCAGTCCGGGGGCGAGATGACCCGTGGCGCCGGCCCCAGCCGTCCTCGGGTCGACAACACCGTGCACGAGCCGGGCGGTCCCGAGTACGGCATCCTGGCCGACCGACCGCGCATTCGCCCCACCCGCACCCAGACGCCGCCGGTCATCGACGGTCGCCTGGATGATCCCATCTGGCAGACGGCTACGATGATCAGCACCTTCGTCCAGCAGGCGCCGCTCGACGGGGCGCCCGGCACCGAGGACACCGAGGTGTATCTGGCCTACGACAGCGACCACCTCTACTTCGGGTTCTACCTGCACTACAGCGATCCCAGTCAGATGCGCGCCAACCGCGTGGATCGGGACCGGGCGCCGCAGGACGACCTGATGACCATCTACTTCGACACGTTCATGGACCAGCAGCGGGTCTACGACTTCGATGTGAACGGCTACAACGTGCAGGGCGACGGGGTCATTGCCGGGAGCCGCCAGCGCGGCGGAGCGATTCCGTTCGCCGACCGGTCGTGGGACGCGCTGTTCGACAGCGGTGCGCAGATTGTCGAGGACGGCTGGACGGCCGAGATGGCCATTCCGTTCAAGAGCGTGCGTTATCCGCAGCGTGCGCCGGGGGAGGAGCACCGCTGGGGCTTCCAGATGGTCCGCGAGATCAAGAGCAAGGACCAGGAGAACGACGTCTGGGCGCCGATGTCTCGCGAAGTGCAGAGCTTCATGGGACAGATGGGCGTGCTCGAAGGGATGACGGACCTTTCGACCAGCCGAAACCTCGAGATCCTGCCCACGGTCACCGCCATCAACTTCGGCGAGATCGGGAGCGACGGGGCTTTCGTCGGGCAGGGCACCACCCCTGAGGCGGGTCTGAACGTGAAGTACGGGCTGACGTCGAACCTGACCGCCGATTTCACGGTCAATCCCGACTTCTCCCAGATCGAGTCCGATCGCCCGCAGATCGAGGTGAACCAGCGGTTCCCGCTCTTCTTCGACGAGTTGCGACCGTTCTTTCTCGAAGGCGCCGAGATCTTCGACTTCACCTCACCGGTGAACCTAGTTCACACGCGCACCATCGTCGACCCGCGGGTGGGCGCCAAGCTGACCGGTAAGGTGGGGCAGACGACGCTGGGCGTGCTCATCGCCGACGACGAGGCGCCCGGCCGCCGCGACGATCAGACCGACCCAGCCTTTGGCGAGACGGCCCAGTTCTTCATCGGCCGCGCCCGCTACGACTTCTACGCCGAGTCGCACATCGGAACGCTCTTCACCGACCGCGAGTTCCTCGACGGCTACAGCCGCGTGGGCGGCATCGACAGCCAGTTGCGGATCAACGACGTCAGCCGGTTCAATTTCGTGGGCTATCAGTCGATGCATCGCGACGAGGACGGGGTGGAGCGGACCGGGCCGATGTGGGGGGCGCTCTATTCGCGGAACGGACGCAACCTGCGGTTGCAGCACTTCGTCGGGCAGACGAGTCCAGACTTCCGCACGGACGTCGGGTTCGTGCGGAGGGTCAATCAGCAGCGTACGTTAAACACCATCGAGTATCGCTGGTTCCCCGAGCACTGGCTGATCGATTGGGGACCCTCGTTCCATTACGAGCGGAGCTACAACTACGACGACGTGCTCGAGGACGAAGTAGCCGACCTGGGACTTGAGTTCGGCTTTGCTCGAAGCATCAGCGTCAACGTCAGCGGGCAGCGGGTGCTCGAGCGATTCGGTGGGGGCGATTTCTGGAAGTGGCGTCGCCGGTTCAGCACGTTCGTCAACTCGTCACGCGCCTTCTCACTGGGTGTGCGGGCCGACGCGGGCGACGAGATCTTCTTCGACCCCGAGGCGCCGTTCCTCGGACGTCAGACCTCGTTCGGCGTGAACGCCACCGTGCGGCCGTTCTCGAGCCTGCAGTCGAGGGTGAGTCTCGACACCGCACAGTTCACCGATACTCGGACCGGCGACCTCGAGGTCTTCAACGTGAAGATCTGGCGGGGGCTGACCACCTGGCAGATGACCGACCGGCTGCTGCTGCGGAACATCAGCGAGTACAACAGCTTCTCCAAAGAGCTCGACGTCAACCTGCTGCTGACCTACCGGGTCAACGCCGGCACCGCCTTCTATCTGGGCTACGACGACCACTACCGGCAGGAAGACCGCATCGATGAAGAGCGGTTCTTCACCACGGCTCTCAGGCGAACCAATCGCGCCATCTTCACGAAGATCCAGTATCTGTTCCGCTACTGAGCGGGACCGGCGTGGACC
>CAJWMX010000456.1 GCA_913043805.1 uncultured Acidobacteriota bacterium
CCAGCCGCTGTCGCTCGTGCAGCCCATCATCTGGAGTGAACGGATGAGTGTCACGGTTCCGGAACCACACGAGCGGAGTTGGAGGTGGTAGAATGGTGAGTAGGCACTCACTAGAGTTGCGGGTGGTGCGGACACTATGAGGACAACACAGGCTCTCGGAATCGCGCTCGGTCTGGCGACGTCCCTCGCCCTGGCCGCGCCGGTGGCCGGCCAGTCGTTCGAAGACAGCGTCAAGCCGCTGGTGCGCGAGTCGTGCGCCCGTTGTCACGGCGTTCGGACGACCACCCCGCTCAACCTCGTCGACCTCGGCTACGACTTGGCCGATCACGAGACGTTCAAGACCTGGGAGAAGGTCTACGAACGGCTCGAACGGGGCGAGATGCCGCCGGCCACCGCGCCGCAGCCGGACCAGGCCCTGGTCGAGCCGGTGCTGGCGTCGCTCGAGACCGCGCTCACCGGCGCCAATCTCGCGGCACGGGGCGAACAGCGCACGTCGCTGCGCCGGCTGACGCGGCTGGAGTACGGCTACACCATCGCCGATCTCCTCCAGGTGGACGAGGCGATTGGCTCCGAGCTGGCCACCCTGCTACCGGCCGAGGCCGACTCGGGTGGGTTCGACACGGTGGCGGCGAGCCAGAGCATGTCGCCGCTGCACGTGCAGAGCTATCTGGCTGCGGCCGATCGTGCGCTGGATGCGGCGCTCGTGGTGGGGCCGCCGCCCGCGACCCAGCACCGGGTGATCGACTACACGAAGTCGATGGTGCTGGCCGGGCTCGAGAACTGCGACTTCCTGGCGTGTGGGGCCATCCTGCGACAGGAGGACGGGTTCGCCACCTTCTCCGACATCTCTGCGACCTTCATGTTCCACAGCCTGTCGGAGGGCTTTGCCGTGGCCTACCCCGGACGCTACCGGGTGAGCCTCGAGGGCTACACGTTCCAGGCCGACACCCCGGTGACGATGGCCATCTATCAAGGCCGGATGGTGGGCACCTCCGCGTCGCTGGATGTGCTCGTGGGCCAGATGGATCTGGTGGGGGACGAGCCCGGTACGTTGACGGTCACGCCCTTCATGCGTCCGGGCGATCTGGTGACGCCGACGCTCGCGGACCACGACTTCCCCCCTGGAGACACGCCGGACGGCTACTTCGTGCCTGAACGGCACGTGCGCGACTACCCCGGCGAAGGCATCGTCATGAAGACGATGACGATCGAGGGGCCTCTCTTCGATACCTGGCCTCCCCCAAGCACCCGTGCGCTGCTGACGGGCCTGGCCTTCGATGCAGACGGAGAGGTGGTGCTGTCGAAGGCGCCCTACGAGCATGTGGTCGAGATCGTCGAGCGGTTCGCCGCCCGCGCGTTCCGGCGGCCGCTTGAGCCGGATGAGCTGAAGGCGTACGCCGAACTGGCCGAGCCGTTGTTGGCCGAGGGGCGACCGTTCATCGATGCGGTCCGCGTGCCGCTGCGCGCCATCCTGAGCGCACCGCCGTTTCTCTACCACGAGACCTCGCCGGGCGAGCTGGACGATTTCGCGCTGGCGACCAGGCTCTCGTATTTCTTGTGGCGGAGCATGCCGGACGATGTGCTGCTGGCTCGCGCCGGAGAGGGACGGCTGTCGGACCCGACCGTGCTGGCGGCCGAGGTCGATCGGATGCTCGACGACCCGCGGACCGAGCGGTTCGTGCGGGACTTCGCCGGCCAGGCATTTCGGCTCTACGAGCTGCGGGCCACCTCGCCCGACCCGGCCCTCTATCCAGAGTACGACGACCGACTGGCCCAGGCGATGGAGCGGGAGACCGAGCTCTTCCTGGCCGAGCTCGTGGCGGCCGACGGACCCGCGAGCAGCCTCGTCGACGCCGACTTCACCTTCGTGAACCGCAGGCTGGCCGAGCATTACGGCATCGAGGGCATCGACGGACAGCAGATGCGGAAGGTGGCCCTTTCGGCCGACAGCGTGCGAGGGGGTCTGCTGACGCAGGCCAGCGTGCTGAAGATCACGGCGAACGGCACGAGCACGTCACCGATACCCCGGGGCAACTACGTCCTCGGGAATGTCCTGGGCCAGCATCCGCCTCCGCCACCGCCTGGCGTCGCTGGGCTGGAGCCCGATACGCGGGGCACGACGACCATTCGTGAGCAGCTTGACGCGCACCGCTCGAACGCCGTCTGCGCCAGCTGTCACCGGAAGATCGACCCGCCAGGGTTCGCGCTGGAGTCCTTCGATCCGATCGGCGGTTTCAGGGAGCAGTACCGCGTTTCGGGTGGGAGCACGACCTTTCAGGGAGTCAATGTTCCGCAGCCCTACGAGCTCGGACCACCAGTGGATACCACCGGTGTGACGCCGCAGGGCGCAGCATTCTCTGGCATTCGGGAGTACAAGCGGCTGTTGCTGGACGGCGCGCTCGATCAGATTGCGCATCACCTGGCATCACAGCTGGTCGTCTTCTCGACCGGCGCCGAGGTGGAGTTCGCGGATCGGCACGGAGTGGAAGAGATCGTGGCGGCGACCCGCAAGCACGGGTATACTATTAGGCTGATGATTCACGAGGTCGTGCAGAGCGACCTCTTTAGGAGCAACTAATGACCGTGTCTGTTGATCGACGTACGTTCCTGCGCGCCTCCGGCGTTGCGATGGCATTGCCGGTGCTCGAGTCGATGCACCCGGCGCTGGCTCGGGCCGCGGCGGCGTCGCCCAAACGGATGGTCAATATCTGCAGCACCCTGGGGCTCTACTCCGATTCCTGGTTCCCGAACACGACTTGCGCCGGGTGGGAGGCCACGCAGTATCTGTCGCTCATCGAGCAGCACCGCGACAACTTCACGTTGTTCTCGGGGCTCTCGCACGAGGAGCAGAGCGGGCGCCAGCCGCACAACTCGGAGATCACCTGGCTGACCGCGGCACGTCGACCCGGTCTCGACGGGTTCCGCAACTCCATCTCGATCGACCAGGTGGCGGCCAACCAGTTCGGCTATAGCACCCGGTTCCCGTCGATCGTCCTCGGCACCGCCACCGCTCAGAGCCAGTCGTTCACCAGCAGCGGCGCCATGGTGCCGGCCGAGGCGAGCCCGGCCGATCTGTTCCGGAAGCTGTTCCTGCAGGGGACGCCTGAGGAAATCGAGCGTGAGGCCCAGAGCCTCGAGGATGGTGGCAGCATCCTCGACCGGCTGAAGACGCAGACCGATGCGCTGCGGCGGCGGGTGAGCGCGGCCGACCAGCGCAAGCTCGACGCCTACTACGAGGCGGTGC
>CAJWMX010000457.1 GCA_913043805.1 uncultured Acidobacteriota bacterium
CCTGATGTATCAGGCGGCCGCCGAGGGCGCCGTCGACCTGATCAGCGCCTACACCACCGACGGCCGGATCACGGCCTACGACCTCCGCGTGCTCGAGGACGACCGCGGAGCCATTCCGCCCTACGACGCGCTGGTCATGGTCAGCGCCCGCCTGGCCGAGGAACGCCCCGACGTGGTCGAGGCCCTCGCACGCCTCGACGGCCGCATCGACGTCAACGCCATGCGAGAGTTGAACCTCGCCGTCGACGAACGCGGCGAGAACCCGGCGAGCGTGGCCGCGACGTTCCTACGCGGACTCACTCGCTAGGCTCGCCCGAGCGCCTGAAGCCCGTAGCCTGGAGCCTGCAGGCAGACACCTTTCGACTGCCTGCTATCATCCCCCCATGGGCATTCTCGACATGCTGGGACTGGGCGGCGAGAGCGGCGGTGACGTGTCGCGCGGCTCCGGCCACGGTGACACCGAAACGGTGCGACGGATCGCGGGCGAGCTGGATGCGCTCGAGCCGGACCGGGCGCGATTTCTGGCCGCCTTCGCCTACGTCTTGAGCCGGGTGGCGCACGCCGACTCGGAGGTCTGCGTGCACGAAACCGAAGCGATGAAGGAGATCGTGCAGAAGCTCGGGCACGTGCCGGAGGGCCAGGCGCTGCTGGTGGTCGAGATCGCCAAGAACCAGGCGCGGCTCTTTGGCGGCACCGAAAACTATCTGGTTACCAGGGAGTTTCGCGAGATCGCCACCCCCGAGCAGCGCTTGGAACTGCTCGACTGCATCTTCGGTGTAGCCGCCGCGGATGGCTCGATCAGCACGATCGAGGAGTCACAGGCGGGCCAGATCGCCAAGGAGCTCGGCTTTACCCAGCCCGAGTATGCGGCTGCACTCGGGGTTCACGGGGAGCACCGGGCGGTGCTGCAACTGTTGCGGTCGAAGCAGTAGCGGCCTCGGTCACTTCGTTCGATTCGGCATAGGCCGAGGGGTTGCGATCGAGCATCACGGCCAGCCAGCGGAAGTCTTCCGTGTTCTCGAGCGCGATCTTCAGCATCATCGTCAGCGGCACGGCCAGCAGCATCCCCACCGGCCCCCAGATCCAACCCCAGAACACCAGGGACAGCAGGATTACGAGCACCGAGATTCCCAGTCGACGTCCAAGCAGCATCGGCTCGACGAAGTTGCCGAAGATGACGTTGATGCCGACGTAGCCGGCCGCGACCAGGACCGCGTGGCCCGCTCCGAACTGCACCGTCGCCAGCAACACCGGTCCCACCGCGGCGAAGATCGAGCCCAGGTTCGGTATGTAGTTGAAGAGAAACGCGATCAGCCCCCACATCAGGGGGAAGTCGAGGCCCAGCGCCCACACCCAGGTACCGGCCACCAGTCCCGTGGCCAGACTCACGGCCGTCTTGATGGCGAGATAGCGCTGGATCTGCCTGGTCATCTGGCTGAACCGCTGCATGCCGCGACTGCGCTCGCCAAAGGCGACCCGCAGCTTGGTCCGGAAGCCGGCCGCCTCGAACAGCATGAAAATGACGACAAGAAACACCAGGAAGGCGTTCGACAGCAAGCCGGCCAGCGCGCCCAGGATGCCGTTCAGCAGATCGACCATCGCCTGGGGGTTGATGTAGTCGAGCGGCGTCCACTGCGTCGCGGGAAGCCCCAGGCCCTCGGCCCAGGCAAGCGTGTCGCGCAGCAGCCCCTGGAGACGCGCCTGATAGCTGGGCGCGACAGCGGCAAACTCGCTTACCGACTGCCCCACCACGACCCCGAACACACTGACAACGCCAGCGGCGACGCCGACGGTGGACAGGACAGCCAACGCAGTCGGTACCCGGCGCTTCTGGAGCCAGACCATGATCGGCAGGCTCACCACGGCGAGGAACACGGCGATCAGGAACGGCAGCAGGATCTGGCCCGCTTCCCTGAGCCCGGCCACCACGACGATGAAGGCGGCGGCCAGCAGCAGGAACCGCGCGCCGCGGTCCTGGCGCAACGATGCGACTGATCCCTGACGCACGCCGAGATACGCCCGATCGCGTTCGTCGCTCATCTCGTGCTCATCCTTGACTAGCGCGCCTCAAACACCGTGGCGGCGAACTGCGCCTCCGGCTCGACCCATTGGTCACGCACACCGAATCCGGCGGTCGCGCCCATCTGGACGAGATCGTCCATCCTGTACTTATACGAGCTTTCAGTCCAGATCGACTCGCCCACGGCAAACTGCACCCGCAGGTCGGCGTCGGCGACCCTAACCGTCTGTGCGCTGAGACTCTCCAGATGCATCTCGATCCGGGACGCCGCCGGGTTCCAGACCGCGCGGTGCGCGAACTGCTCGAGGTCGAAGTCCGCGCCCAGGTCGAGATTCAACCGCACCAGCAGGTTCTTGTTGAAGGCCGCCGTGACTCCGAGCGGATCGTCGTAGGCAAGGATCAGGTCACGCTCCGGCTTCACCAGGTCGGCGCCGAGCAGGAGCCGGTCGCCAGGCTCCAGCACGCCGCGGATGTCGCCGAGGAAGGCCACGGCGGCGTCCGGGTCCAGGTTACCGATGTTCGACCCGAGGAACGCGACGAGCAACCCACAACCCGGCTCTCGCGAACGGGCGACCTCGGCCAACCCGTCCTCGTAGGTCGCCTCGTGGAGCGACACCGTAAGTCCCGGGAAGCGCGAGAGCGTGCGCCTGGCCATCTGGAGCGCGGTGTCGGAGACGTCGATCAACTCGATCGCAAGCGGACGTCCGGACACCACCCAGGGCTCGACCACGAGCGCCAGCTTTTCTCCGCTGCCGCACCCGAGCTCCACGACCGCCGAGGGTAGCTCGAAGCCAGCGAGGATCTCATAGGCGTGATCGGAAAGCAGACGGCACTCTGCCCGCGTAATTCGATAGTCGGGCAACTCGCAGATCGCCTCGAAGAGCTTCGAGCCGAGAGCGTCGTAGAGATAGTGCGGCCGCAGCCGCTTCGGGACGGCGCCGAGATCTCGGCGCACGTCCTCGGCGAGTCGCGCCTGAGCGGTCAGCTCGGTCCCGCTTGTCTGCTCCATGTCTGGATGCCGCGGCCTATCCCTGCACGCAGCGGAAACTCACGTAGACGTAGGGATAGTGGGGGCGGAACCAGTTGCGGAAGCTCCGCCGGAGCAAACCGGTCGCCGTCACGGGCGACCCACCCTTGATCACGTAGTGCAGGCCGTCGAAGAAGTCGGCGGAGTACTCAGGATAGGACGGCATCGGCGAGAAACCGGGGAAACCGTCGAAGA
>CAJWMX010000458.1 GCA_913043805.1 uncultured Acidobacteriota bacterium
GCACGAGAATACCGGCCTGGCAGAAATTGCGGGTTTGAGATCAGCGAAGAAGAAAAATCCCTGACCGGCTACCACAACCTCATCAAGCTGGTCTCGGCCGGCTACACCGAAGGCTTCTACTACAAGCCTCGGATCGACAAGGAACTGCTCGCCGAGCACGCCTCCGGGCTCATCGGCCTGAGTAGCTGCCTGAAGGGTGAGGTCGCGACCGGGTTGCTCACCGAGAAACCGCGGAAGGCGACCGAAGCCGCCGCCGCGTATCGCGACATCCTCGGCGAGGGCAATTTCTTCCTCGAGATGCAGTACCAGGGCATCGACGAGCAACGGACGGTGAATACCGGACTGCAACCGATCGCGCGCGACCTCGGCATGCCGCTGGTGTGCACCAACGACGTGCACTACCTGAAGCACGGCGACCACCGCCCCCATGACGTGTTGCTGTGCATCGGCACCGGGAAGAACGTCACCGACGAGCAGCGCCTGCGCTATCACGGCGACCAGTTCTTCTTCAAATCAGCCGACGAGATGGCCGCGGTGTTCGGAGACTTCCCCCAGGCAATGGCCAACACCGTGGCCATTGCGGAACGCTGCGATGTGGATCTGTCGGATCCCGGCAGCCACCTGCCGAACTTCGAGGTCCCCGAAGGCTTCAAGGTCGACACCTACTTCGAACATGTGACCCGCAAAGGCTTCGATCAGCGGGTCGCCCAGTGGAAGGAGATGGAAGCGCGCGGCGAGCTCAAGTACTCCATCGAAGCCTACGAGCGACGACTGCGCCACGAGATCGACATCATCGTGAAGATGCGCTACCCGGGCTACTTCCTGATCGTCTGGGACTTCATCAGATATGCCCGGGAACAGGGCATCCCGGTCGGTCCCGGTCGCGGGTCGGCCGCTGGCAGCCTGGTGGCCTTCTGCCTCCAGATCACTGACATCGATCCGATGCAATTCGATCTGATCTTCGAGCGCTTCCTCAATCCGGAGCGGGTCTCGCTGCCAGACATCGACATCGACTTCTGCGAACGCCGTCGTGGGGAAGTGATCGACTACGTGACCAGGAAGTACGGTCGCGACAATGTCGCCCAGATCATCACCTTCGGTACGATGAAGGCGCGCGCGGTGGTACGCGACGTCGGGCGCACCATGGGAATGTCCTACGCCGACGTCGACAAGGTGGCCAAGGCGATCCCGCCAGCGCTCGACATGACGCTGGACAAGGCGCTGGAGGAGAACCCGGCGCTCAAGACCATGGAGCGCCAGGACCCACAGGTCACCGAGTTGCTCGAGGTCGCCAAGCGTCTGGAAGGCATCACGCGCCACGCGTCGGTCCACGCGGCCGGGGTAGTCATCGCGCCCGATGCCATCACCGAGTTCGCCCCGGTCTACAAGAGCCAGAAGGACGAGATCACCACCCAGTGGTCGATGAAGGAGGTCGAACGAATGGGCCTCCTCAAGATGGACTTTCTAGGTCTCAGCACGCTCACGCTGCTCGATGACGCGGTCGCTCACATCAAGGAGACCACCGGCGAGCATGTCGACCTCGACACGCTTCCGATGGACGACGAGAAGACGTTCCAGCTCTTTTCGGACGGGCAGACACTCGGCATCTTCCAGTTCGAGAGCTCCGGCATGCGCGACACGCTGCGTAAGGCGAAGCCGGATCGCTTCGAGGACCTGATCTCGCTCAACGCGCTCTATCGCCCGGGACCGCTGCGGGGCGGGGTTGTGGACGACTTCATCGCCCGACGACACGGGAAGGTGGAGATCGAGTACGAGCTCCCTTCGCTCGAACCGATTCTCCAGGACAGCTATGGCGTCATCGCCTTCCAGGAGCAGGTGATGCGCATCGCCAGCGACCTGGCCGGGTTCACGATGGGTGATGCCGATGTGCTGCGAAAGGCGATGGGGAAGAAGAACGCCGAGGTCATGCAGGCGCAACGGGTGAAGTTCGTCGATGGCGCGGTGGAGCGCGGCGTGGCGAAGAACCAGGCCACCAAGATCTTCGACCTGATGGAGTTCTTCGCCGGCTACGGGTTCAACAAGTCACATTCGACGGCCTACGCGCTGCTGGCCTATCAGACCGCCTATCTCAAGGCCAATTACCCCCAGCACTTCATGGCGTCGCTGCTGACGATTGAAGCGCAGAACACCGAAAAGCTCTCGCTGTATCTGAGTGAGTGCCGCGATATGGGGGTCCCCATCCTGCCGCCCGACATCAACGGCAGCGAGCTCGCCTTCAAGGTGACCCCCGACGGGGTGCGGTTCGGCCTACGCGCGGTCAAGAACGTCGGTGAAGGCGCCATCGGGTCGATTCTGGAGTGCCGTGCCCGCGCCGGACAGATCTCTTCGCTGTATCCCTTGTGCGAGGACGTCGATCTGCGGTTGGCGAACAAACGGGTGTTCGAGAGCTTGATCAAAGCGGGTGCGTTCGATTCGACGCTCCCGTCGGGCGCTCGACGGGCCGCCGCCACCGGCCGGGCCCAGCTCGTGGCCCTCGTGGACCGGGCCCTCGAACATGGCAACCGGTTTCAACGGGATCGGGAACGGGGACAGACGCAGCTCTTCGAGACCTTGACCGAGGATGCAGACGGCTCGCTCAGCCTTCCCGACGTGCCGGCGTGGTCCGAAGCCGAGCAGCTGGGCTACGAGAAGGAATCGCTCGGCCTCTATCTGAGCGGGCACCCCGTCGAACGCTACGGCGATCAGCTCGAGGCGGCGGGCGCCCGGCCCATCAGTTCGCTGGCGGGAGGGGAGGGGGAGGTCCTGGTGGGGGGCATCATCGCCGGGTATCGCCCATTGAAGACGAAGCGCGGCGCGCCGATGGCCGTGCTAACGCTCGAAGACCGGGAAGGGACCCTGGAAGTGGTCGTCTTTCCGAAGACCTATGAAAAGTGCGCCTCCGTGCTGGCCGTCGATCGGCTGGTCCTCGTCTCCGGCAAGCTCGACAACGACGAGGAGACCGCTCGGGTTTTGGCAGATGATGTCCGCCCGATCGAGACCCTGGCCGGCTCGGTCGGCCGTACGCTCTCGATCCGACTCACCAGCGCCAGCCACAGCCGCACCACCCTGGAGGCGCTCTCGGAACTGCTCCAGATGCACCGAGGCCCTAGCCTGGTTCGTCTGCAACTGGAGCTCACCGAACGCACACCACCGGTGCGAGTCTCGGCTCGACTCACCGAGGCCCGGGTCCGTCCCTCGGAGCCGCTCGCCAAGGCGGTCGAGCAGATCTGCTGGG
>CAJWMX010000459.1 GCA_913043805.1 uncultured Acidobacteriota bacterium
CGAAGACATGGCCGAGTCGGCTCGAGCGCTCACCGCTTACCACAAGCGGAACGGCGAGTATCTCGGCGCCGTCATGCTGCCTGCCGTTCCATCGGGCAATCCGATGACCTATCTCTGGCAGGGCAGGCAGTACATTGTGGTGGCCATGGGTGGCGGAGGTGGCGCCGTGGCGCCCGAGCTGATCGCGCTGGCCCTTCCCGAGTAGCAACCTCCGGGTCTGACGTCAGCGTCGCGATTCCGGCCGCCGCCCTCGTGGAGGTCGCGCACGGTCGCGACTCCACTATGATGGGCCGCGGGAGGAGGATCCCACGGTCATGGCGCTGTTCATCGTCCGGCACCAGCACCAGCCCGAGCACTGTCCCGCCCAGGACCCCGACATGGGCGCCATGCTGCTCAACCACTTGAGCCGCCCGAACGTGCGTCAGCACGGCGTTCGGATTCAGGGCGAGGCGGTCGTCCACGGTGAGCACGCGCTCTACCTCATCGTCGAGGCCGACGACGAACCGCACCTGCGCGAGTTCATGGCGCCGTTCGCACAGGCCGGCACTCTCGACATCTTCCCGGCCTCGACCTGTGCTCGTGTCGTGGCGAGTGGCGGGTGCGGCGCCGACCTGCCTTCGACGGGCGAGACCGAGGCAGTCGACCCGGAGGAGGCCTGCCAGGATGCCATCGAGGCCGAACTCGTTGTGCACCGGGCGCACCCGCTGAATTGCGAGACGTCGATCCCGGCGTTGCTGGGCGGGGTGGTGATGCCCAACGCGCACTTCTATGTCCGTAACTATTTCCAGATCCCGAAGCTGGACCCGGCCGAGCTCCGGCTGTCGGTCGACGGGCTGGTTGACCACCCGCTGAGCGTCAGCCTGGACGAGCTGCGGGGCATGCGGTCACAGACGCAGGTGGTGACGCTGGAGTGTGCCGGGAACGGTCGGTCACTGTTTGCACCGGCCATCCCGGTTGAACGGTGGGACCTCGGCGCGGTGAGCACCGCCGAGTGGACCGGCGTGCCCTGACCGAGGTGCTCGACCGGGCCTGGGTGCGGAGCGACGCGCGAGGGGTGGTGTTCGCTGGCGCCGACTCTGGCGTGGTCGACGGACACGCCGACCCGATCGCGTTCGAACGGAGCCTGCCGCTGGACCAGGCGCGCGACGCGGAGGTTCTTCTCGCCTACGCCATGAACGGCGAGCCGTACGACCCGGCGCCCCGGGGGGCGCTCGACAGCCTGTACACGTCGAGCGTACTGGCCATCCGTCCCCAGACCGGCGAGATTCACTGCTACTACCAGTACACGCCCAACGACGTGTATGACGTCGATGGCACCGACGAGCATCTGCTGACCGACCTGGAGATCGATGGCCAGGTGCGGAAGGTGATGATCCAGGTCAACAAGAACGGGTTCGTGTATGTGCTGGAACGGACCGACTGCTCGCTGATCGCCGCGCACCCCTACGTCTACGTCAACTGGGCGACGCACATCGATCTGGACACCGGTCGGCCGGTGCTGACCGACCCCTATCGTGACTTCCTGGCGGGCGAAGAGGTGTACATTTGGCCATCGCGGGGCACCAACGCCGTGCCTGTCGCACGTGACCCGGACACGGGTCTCCTCTACATCAACGGCTGGCATGTGCCGCGGATCCAGCAGCTCACCGACCGCGAGGTGCGGATCGGTGGCAACTCGACCGGAGTGAACAACCGGTTCCCGGACGTGGAATCGGGCGGCGTGCTGGGGCATTTCATGGCGTTCGATCCGCTGACCGGCGAGAAGGCCTGGGAGGTGGAGCTGACCGACTATCCGAGCGCGGCCGGAATGCTGGCCACCGGGGGAGGGCTGGTGTTCACCGGCCTCCTGACTGGCGAGTTCATCGCGCTCGACGCCGCCACCGGCGAGACGCTCTGGGAGTTCCAGACCGGGTCGAGCGTGAACGCCACCGCCATCACCTACACGCACGAGGGACAGCAGTATGTGACCGTGGCGTCGGGACTGGGCGGCTTTCTGGCGAACCGCTATGCGGCCCAGACCATGCCGACCGGCGGGTCGCTCTGGACGTTCGCGCTGATGGACGCGGCGCCCTGAAATCTTGACCCCGCCCCGATCCGGCTGCCATCCTTGTCGGATTCTTGACCGCGCGAACGAGCGCGATGACTGAAGGAGCTTGCATGAAATCGTGGTGGATATCGGTGGGGCTGCTGGTCGCGACCGCGACCAGCCTTGGCGCGCAGGAACCGCGGTCGATTCTGTTCATCGGGAACAGCTTCACCTACGGGCATGGCTCGGCCGTGCGTTACTGGCGGCCGGACACGCTTACCGATCTGAACCGTGAGGGCGTTGGCGGCGTGCCGGCCCTGTTCAAGGCGTTCACCACCCAGGTGGGCGTGCCCTACGACGTCTATCTCGAGACGCGCGGCGGCTCTTCCATCGACTTCCACCTAGAGGAGAAGCGGGCCGAGATTACCCGACAGCCCTGGGACGTGGTGATCGCGCACGGGTTCAGCACGCTCGACCCGCAGAACCCGGGCAACCCGGCGGCGCTACTGCGGTCCGGCCGGGAGATGGCCGAGGTGCTCGTGGCCAGAAACCCTGACGTCGACTTCTACGTCACGGCCACCTGGTCGCGTCCGGATCTGACCTACCAGGGCGACTCGCCCTGGACCGGCAAGTCGATCGACGCGATGGGTATCGATGTGAACGCCGCCTACAGCCAGTTGGCGGACGAGGTCGATGGCGTGAAGGGCGTCAATCCAGTGGGCCTGGCCTTCAACCGGGCGATGAGCACCGGCGTGGCCGACCCGAATCCCTACGACGGTATCGCCGCCGATCAGGTCGACCTCTACACGTTCGACCACTACCACGCGAGCTCGTTCGGGTATTACCTGGAAGCGCTGGTGGTGTTCGGCAACGTGACCGGCATCGACCCTCGGGTGCTCGGCACCAGCGAGTGCTCGAGCTTCGAGCTGGGGATGTCGGGTGCGCAGGCTGAAGCGCTGCAGCAGGTGGCCGCTGATGAGTTGATGGCGGCTGGTGTGTCGCTGAAGAAGCCGTCGGGGTTGACGATGCCCGCACGCGCCGCCAGCTGCGCGACTCCATAGCCGTTTGAGAAAGCACGCACGCGGTTGGGCGTCGGGGCCATGGTGTGCCGACGCCCGATCCGATCCCGTGCTACGGCGAGAGCGGTTCGATTCTGAGCAGGGCTCCCGGGTTGTAGTCCGTCAGGACGTAGAGCAACCCGTCGGGAC
>CAJWMX010000460.1 GCA_913043805.1 uncultured Acidobacteriota bacterium
CGTCACCAGTGTGGTGTTCGACCGCGGCGGGTTCCTCTATCACGGGCGAGTGCGCTGTGTGGCGGATGCCGCGCGCGAGGCGGGGCTGAAGTTCTGAGCCCGGCGGGATGAGCGAGAGATGAGCGACACGAGAGCGAAGATCGACCCCCTCGATTTCGACCTGAAGGATACGGTCGTGTCGATCAACCGGGTCACCAAGGTCGTCAAGGGCGGCAAGAACCTCAGTTTCAGCGCGCTGGTGGTCGTGGGCGACACCCATGGGGTGGTGGGCTTCGGCATCGGCAAGGCCAAGGAAGTGCCGTCGGCCATCAAGAAGGGGATCGAGGCGGCCAAGAAGGCGCTGGTGCGTGTGCCCCTGACCGGGACGACCATCCCGCACACTATCGTCGGTCGCTTTGGCGCCGGGCGCGTACTGCTCAAGCCGGCTCCGGAAGGGACCGGCATCATCGCTGGCGGCGCGGTGCGCGCGGTGATGGAGTCGGCCGGTATTCAGAACATCCTCACCAAGTCGCTGGGGACCGATAATCCGCACAACGTGGTGCGAGCGACCTTCACCGGCCTCACCGAACTGAAGGATCCGGTGACGGTGGCCCGGTTGCGCGGGATCGACCTGGAAGACCTGTCGGCGTGACGGGGACGGTGACGAGATGACAGACACAGCCGAGGCGGGGCGCGTCAAGGTGACGCTGGTGCGCAGCACGATCGGGTTCGATAAACGGCAGGCCGAAGTCGTGCGGGGGCTTGGACTCCGGCGCATCGGCCATACCGTCGAGGTCAAGGATGTTCCGTCGGTGCGCGGCATGATCCGGAAAGTCCGGCATCTGGTGCGCGTGAGCGACGGCGAGGGCTGACGAGCATGAATCTCAGCGATCTGAAGCCGCCCAAGGGCGCCAAGCACACGAAGAAGCGTGTGGGGCGTGGATATGGGTCTGGCAACGGCGTTACCTCGGGACGAGGCCACAAGGGACAGAAGTCGCGCTCCGGGTTCAAGCGGAAGCGCGGGTTCGAGGGCGGGCAGATGCCGCTCCATCGACGTCTCCCCAAGCGTGGCTTCTTCAATCCGTTCCGGGTCGAGTACGCGGTGGTCAATCTCGACACCCTGGCCGAGCGCTTCGAGGCGGGGACGGTGGTCACGCCGGAACTGCTCTGCGAGCGGGGCATCGTTCGGTCCCGGCGCAAGCCGATCAAAGTGCTCGCGCGTGGCGAGATCGATCGGGCCCTGACGGTCAAAGCGCACAAGTTCAGCGGTCGCGCCGCGGAGAAGATCCAGGCGGCGGGCGGCTCTACCGAAGTCGTGACCAGGACATCAGCCGCCGAGGCGGACGAGAGCCCCGTGGTGGAGGCTGCGCCTGAGGAAGCTCCGGCCGAAGAGACCGCGCCGGCAGAGGCAGCCCAGAGCATCGAGGCGGCTGACGAGGCTCCGGCGTCCGACACGGCAACCGAGGGAGACCAGGGTGAGGCAGGCACCGGCGACGACGGTGAGTCGCAGGATGGTGACGCCTAGCTCCAGGGAGCGACCCGATGCTTGACAGCCTCAGGAACGTCTTCTCGATCTCGGATCTCCGCACCCGAGTGCTCTTCACGCTCTCGATTCTGGCGGTGTATCGGGTGGGAAGCGTCATCCCGACGCCTGGGGTCAACACCGAGGCGCTTGAGGTGCTCGCGGCCCAGGCCGAAGGGACCATGTTCGGGCTCTACAACATGTTCTCGGGGGGGAACCTCGCGCAGGTGACGATCTTCGCGCTGGGCATCATGCCCTACATCAGCGCGTCGATTATTCTCCAGCTGCTGACCGTGGTCTGGCCCTACCTGGAGCGTCTCTCGAAGGAGGGCGAGCTCGGGCGCCGGAAGATCACGCAGTACACCCGATACGGCACGTTGGGGCTCTGTGTCGTGCAGGCCTTCGCCATCGCCTTCTGGCTCGAGAGCCAGACGGGCATCGCCGGTGGGCTGAATCTGGTCTATACCCCGGGCTGGGCCTTCCGGTTCATGGTGGTGTTGACCCTGACCACCGGCACCATGTTCATCATGTGGCTGGGTGAGCAGATCACCGAACGCGGAATCGGCAACGGGATGTCGCTCATCATCTTTGCCGGTATCGTGGTGAATTTCCCGGCCGGCGTGCTCGGTCTCGTCGACCAGCTGCGAACCGGGCAGATGGGGTTGTTCCGCGCTCTGTTGCTTGGCGTCGTGATGGTGCTCGTGATCGGCGCCGTCGTGTTCATCGAGCGAGGCCAGCGCCGCATCACCGTGCAATACGCGAAGCGGGTGGTAGGGCGACGGATGTATGGCGGCAGCAGCACGCATATTCCGTTGAAGGTGAACACGGGCGGCGTCATCCCCGTCATCTTCGCCTCGTCGCTGCTGGCGTTCCCGGCGACCATTGCCACGGCGCTGCCACAGGGGGGCATGGCGCAGGCGGTGACGAACCAGCTCGCCAACGGCATGCCGCTGTACTACCTGCTCTATATGGGCGGCATCATCTTTTTCGCGTACTTCTACACCGCCATCATCTTTAACCCTGATGACGTCGCGGAGAACATGCGGAAGTATGGCGGTTTCGTACCGGGGATTCGTCCGGGCAAGCGGACGGCTGAATATATCGACACGATCCTGACGCGGATCACGTTGGTCGGCGCCATCTACCTCGCGCTGATCGCCGTGTTGCCGGATCTCATGATCGTCGGGTTCAGAGTCAACGCTCTTCCGTTCATCGGTGACTCGCTCGACGCCGTCACCCCACGGTGGATCACGGACGGTCTCGGGGTGACGTTCTACTTTGGTGGCACGTCCCTGCTGATCATCGTCGGGGTGTCGATGGACACCGTCCAGCAGATCGAGTCGCAGCTCATCATGCGGCACTACGACGGGTTCATGCGGAAGACGCGCATCCGAGGACGCCGCGGATGAGTGCACCGATTAACCTCGTGGTGTTGGGCCCCCCGGGGGCCGGCAAGGGGACGCAGGCGGTGGTGTTCGCGCAGCAGCGCGGCATTCCGAAGATCTCGACCGGCGACATCCTGCGGGACGCCGTGCAGTCGGGTACCGAGCTCGGGCAGCGCGCCAAGGCCACGATGGACGCGGGAGGCCTGGTCGACGATCAGTTGATGATCGCCATCGTCCGAGAGCGTCTGGGGCGGGCGGACGTCGCGCGTGGGTTCGTGCTCGATGGGTTCCCCCGCACCGTGGCGCAGGCCACGGCGCTCGACGAGGTCATGGCCGGTCAGGGCG
>CAJWMX010000461.1 GCA_913043805.1 uncultured Acidobacteriota bacterium
AACTGGAAGTGCCAAACCCGCTCGCCGGTCTCGAGATCGACGCACACCAGGCTCTCGGCGAAGAGGTTGTCGCCCAGCCGATGCCCGCCGTAGTAGTCGGAGGTGGGCGTGCTCGTGGCCAGGTAGACGTAGCCCAGCTCGGGATCGGCCGTGATGTTGCCCCAGATGTTGCTGTTGCCCGAGTACCGCCAGGAGCCGTTCAGCCAGGTATCGGCGCCGAACGCGTCCGCGCTCTGGGGGACAGCATGAAAGTCCCAGAGGTGACGTCCCGTCCGCATGTCGTACGCGCGCGCGAACCCTGGCGCCATCTCACGTCTGGACAGGTAATCGTGAATCGACGACCCGATCACGACCCGGTCACCGATCACCAGGGGCGGTGAACGCGACGGCGGCGGCATCCGGCTGGGGTTCTCCCGCGCCCGCGGCAGGTCGCGCTCCAGATCGGCGCGTCCGCCCTCGGCGAAAGCGTCGACGAGCATGCCGGTGGCAGCGTCCACGGCGGTGATCGCCCCATCACCGGTCCCCCACACGATGCGGGCCTCGTCACCATCCGTCCAGTAGCCGGCGCCACGGTGGTTCCACGGGGCCGGCAGTGGAGGACTGCCCTGCTCGTAGACGCGGGGATTGAATACCCACCGCGTCTCTCCCGTCGCGGCATCGATGGCGGCGGCCTGGTACAGCGGCGTCACCATGAAGAGCGTCCCATCGGCCATCAGCGGCGTGGCCGACAGACGGCCGATAGCGGGACGGGTGACCCAGAGGTCCGGGTTGGCCGCCTCGAGCTCGGCAAAGACCGCCTGGGCCGGCGCCTCAACCACGCCATCTCCGCGAACGAGCGGCAGCGTGGCGTCTGCCGTCTGCCAGCGCCACACGAGCTCGAGCTGGTCGAAGTTGTCGGCCGTGATCTGATCGAGGGGGGAGTACTTCGAGCCGAACAGGTCGCCCGAGTAGCTGTGCCACTCGCCTTGTTCGGTCCCCTGCGCCGCGGCAGGGCCCGCAGTCAGGAGCAGAAGGAGAGCAAGCCGGCCGATCACCGAGGTCGCCGTTCTCACCCTCAGCCCCTCCTGATACAGAAGGACGGCGCGCGGCGCACCGCGCGCCGTCCCTCAACGGCTAAAACAGCGAGGTCGGACGACGCTTCCAGTCCGACATGATGCCCTCGAGCGCTTCGACATGGGCGCCCGCCTGGGTCAGCACATGGTGCAGGTCGTTGCCGATGCTGATGAAGCTGAAGTTCTGCTCGCGGAACTCGCCCACCCGGTCGGTCCCGAACAGGAACAGCCCGAGAATGACGTTGTTCTTGGCCGCGGCGGCCTTCAGCGCGTCGGTCGCCTCCTTCAGCTCGGGCGACGTGTACATGTGCGGGAACTCGTACTTCTCGTACAGCCCCATCGACATGCAGAGGTCGTTCTGGCCGAGGAAGAGGATGTCGACGCCGGGCACGGCCGCGATCTCCTCGATGTTCTTGATGCAATCGGCCGTCTCGACCTGGAGCGCGCAGATGACGTTGTTATTGGCCGCTCCGGCGTAGCCGAGCAGCCCGTCCTTGTTCATGCTCCGCTGCGGGAAGTAGACCGAGCGGGTCCCGGCCGTCGGATAGCGCGTGCAGCTCACCGCCTGGGCGGCTTCCTCGGCGGTGTTGATGTAGGGCACCAGCACGCCGTCGGCGCCGACGTCCAGCGCCTGCTGGATGCCAGCCCGGTCGCTGTAGCCACCCACGCGAACCAACGACTTCGCACCACCGCTCGCCACGCCACAGATCATGGTCGACAACGTCTCGTAGCCCATCGGGCCGTGCTGCGAGTCGACCAGCAACCAGTCGTAGCCGCTATGCGCCAGCTGCTCGACCACCGTCGGGCTGTGTGAGTTGATGAACAACCCGAGCTTGGGCTGATTGTTCCGCAATGCTGCCTTGAATTCCGCTCCCGTCAAGCCGTCGCTCATGTTGGCTCGTCTCCTGTCTTGCGATAGTTGAAGCTGCTACTGTGTGAGCTGTCGCACACAGCCGGATGCAGAGTATACCCGCGCCGTCGCCGACGCACTATGGGGTAACGGCCGCGGCCGCCAGCGACGAGAGGTCGACCTGCCAGAGGTTCGTCCGGGTCTCGACCTGGCTGAAGACGAGTGCCTCGCCGTCCGGGGTCCAGGCGTAATCCGAAACCGCCGCCTCGGGCTGACTCACGATGCGACGCTCATCGCCGTCGACCGACACCACGACTAGGTCACGGGTGCCGGCACTGCCGTACAGATAGGCCACCCGTCCTCCGCTCGGGGCCCACCGAGGGCGGGTTTCCTCGTCGAGCCCCTCGCCCAGCGCCAGAGCCGGCGCGCCCGCTCTCGACTGCAGCCGCACCTCGAAGTGCTCGCCGGTGTGTTCCTGGAACACCAGGTCCTCCCCATCCGGCGAGTACTCGGCCACGGCGCCATATGGGCCGTCGGTCAGGGCGACGGTCTCGCCGCTGGCGAGATCGATCTCCCAGACCTGCATCCGTCCGTCGCCGCCACCGGCCGATTGAAACAACAGCCGCTCTCCGGAGGGGTGCCAGCGGGGGCGCGTGCCGCCCTGGAACGTCACCCGAGCCGGCTCCTCCGCCCCCAGCGTCAGACGCCAGACCTCCGCCTCGCCATCGGCCCGGTTCGACGTGAACGCGAGCGCATCCCCCTCCGGTGACCAGGCGGGTTCGAAGTCTCGGGCAGGCGCGGTCGTGAGCTGGCGGCTCTCACCCGACCCCAGCTCCAGCGACCAGAGGTCGCTGTTGCCGCCCTGGCTCGATTCGAAGACGAGGCGTGCTCCGCCGGGGGCCCAGCGAGGCCGGGCCGCTCCGGCGGTCAAGCTGGTCAGCCGCTCCGTCTCGCCCGTCGTAAGGTCCAGCAGGAACAGGTCGTCGTTGGCTCCAGCGCCAGAGACATAGGCGACACGGCGCCCATCGGGCTCCACGGCCGGCTGCCCCACCTCGGCGCTCCCATCAGTCAGCGGGCGCGCCTCCTCCTCGAGCGCCGAGGCCCACCACAGCCTGGACTGACGCTCGGCCCGGCTGAACACGACGCCGGCGCCATCCGGCGTCCAGCGCACATGTTCCTGTCCGGCCTCGTCGTCGGTCAGCTGCCGCGGCTCACCGCCGGCGGCCGGGACAACCCAGACGTCCGACACGTTGTCCTGAATCGATAGGAAGGCCAGCCACTGCCCGTCGGGCGACCAGACCGGGTCGTGGTCGTTGCCCGGTCCG
>CAJWMX010000462.1 GCA_913043805.1 uncultured Acidobacteriota bacterium
TTCCCGTGCAGGGCCCGTGCCGCCAGCTCCTTACCGGTCCCGCTCTCGCCCTCGACCAGGATCGTGGTTCGGCTCGGCGCCGCCTGCGCGATCAGGTCGAACACCTGACCCATGCGCTGGCTCCGCCCGATGATGTCGCCGAACTGACTCGTGCGAGCGCGCAGGTTCTCTCGAAGCGTCCGGTTCTCGGTGACCAGGCGCCGGCGTTCGACGGCGTTGCGCAAGACGACGAGGACTTCTTCGTTCTTGAACGGCTTGGTGACGTAGTCGAACGCGCCACGCTTCATCGATGCGATAGCGTTCTCGACCGACGCGAACGCGGTGATCAGGATGACCGGAAGTTCATCGTCGAGCTTATGCAGCTCATCCAGCGTCTCGATCCCGTCGATGCCCGGCATCATGACGTCGACCACGGCAACGTCGAACGCGCGAGACCGCGCCAGGGCGAGCCCTTCCTCGCCCGATGCGGCAACCGACACCCGGCACCCCTCCCGATCGAGGAGGGTCTGCAGGATCTCCCGCATGATCTCCTCGTCGTCGATGACCAGCACCGACGCCCCTTGCAACATCGGCGAGTCGACCGCCTGCTCCGCGACGCCGCTAACTCTGGACACCGGACAGCCTTTCCGAACTCGAGACCAGCGGGAGGACGACGCGGAAACGAGTCCCCTGATCCGGCCCGCTCTGACACTCGATGGACCCGTTGTGCTCCTTGATCACGCCGTAGGTGATGGACAGTCCCAGGCCGGTGCCCTGCCCGACCGCTTTCGTCGTGAAGAAGGGGTCGTAGATCCGGGACAGCACCTCGGGAGGTATCCCGGTGCCGGTGTCGGCCACCTCGATGATCGCCTGGTCCTCGTCGGTCCGGGTCATCACGGTCAGCCAGCCACCGGTGGGCATCGCATCTCGGGCGTTGAGGAACAGATTCAAGAACACCTGCTGGAGCTTGAACTCGACCCCCTGCACCACCGTGGGCGTTGCCGACAGCTCGCGACGAAGCTGGATGTTGCTCGTCTGCAGCTGGTGCTCCACCAAACCCAGGACGTCGTTGATCACGGCGTTCACGTCCACCGGTCCGGCTGCATCGGTCCGACCCGGCCGAGCCAGGTTGAGGAGTCCGTTGACAATCTTGGCCGCCCGGAACGTCTGTCGCTCGATCTTCTCGAGCAGCTGCGTCCGGGGATCGTCGGTGTCGGTGTTCTCGAGCAGCATTTGGGTGAAGCTCGAGATCCCGGTGAGCGGCGTGTTCACCTCATGGGCCACCCCGGCCGCCAGCAGACCGATCGACGCCATCTTGTCCGAGAGCTGAAGCTGCTCCTCGAGCTGCACTCGAGACGTGATGTCCTCGAGGATCACCATCGTGCCCTCGGTGCCACCGTCGGACGTCCGCAGCGGCGCCACCGCGGCGTTGACCAGCAGCTGTCGCCGCTCGTCTTCATGCCGGGACAAAAGCGGCACTCGGTACAGCAGGGTTCCGGCCGGGTGTTCCCGTCGAGCCTGACCGAGCCGCTCGACAAAGCTCGCGTCGAACAGCTCGCTCAATGGCTGGCCAACCGCCTCAGCTCGAGACACGCCGTGCAGACGGCCCAACGCGAGGTTCCAGCGGACGATCCGGTCCTCGAGGTCCAGCACCACCAGGCCATCGTTCAGCGATTCGATGATGTTCTCGTTGAACTCCCGGATCTGGTCGACCTCGGAGGCCTTGTCCTGCAACTGCGTGTACAACCGACCGTTTTCGATGGCGGTGGCTACCTGGGCAGCGACCGCCGCGAGCAGCGCCACGTCCTCACTGCTCAGCGGCTCTCCGCTGGTCTTGGCGCCAAGCGCCAACACACCGATGGTGCCACCTTCAGAGACACAGGGAACGAAGTAGTGGATCCCCTGGTCCTGCCAGAACTGGACGTCCTCCACCGGATGGCGGCGCATCACGGCCGGTTCATCCAGCATGAGCGTGTGGCCCTCGACCAGGCGTCGGCCGATGCTCGACTGCCGGTCCAGCACCGGCCAGCTCGAGACTGGCCGCTCGCCGCCAGCGCGAAACGGCACAAAGGCGCCACCTTCGCCGTCGAGCGGTGACAGCATCAACACCGTGTGGTCGATGACCAGCGTTTCGGTCACCCGGTTCACGAGCCGGGCAGCCAGCCGGGGCAGATCCAGGTCGCTGTTCAGCTCGCGCGCGAATCCCACCAGCGCCCGACGATAGTCGTAGCGATCCCGGTAGTACACCCGGTCCAGCATGGACTGGATGGCATTCTTGACGGGGCTCGCGACCAGCACGACGACCGCGGTGGCGAGGAGTGCGATCACGGAGTTATAGCCGTCCTCGTCGTCGAGAAACACCTCCGTGGCCAACCGCTCGAGGACCATGTAGATGGCGACCATCGCCGACACCGCGGCGGTATAGACCAGACCGCGCTTGATGATCACCTCGACGTCCCGGAGGCGATAGCGGACGATGGCCGACGCAAAGGCCAGCGGAATGAGGCTGAGCGGTATCGCCGTCAGATCGAGCGGAGCGGTGTCGAAGCCAAAGGCCCAGGGAAACGCGTAGCCGAGAGCAAACGGCAACCCGCCCAGCACCGCGCCGCCGACGATCCAACGGAGCTGCCGCTTCGACGTCATCGACGGCACGCGCCGCAGCGTGAGAATCATCAACGCCAGGCCCGACACGACGCACACCGCCAGATAGGCGAACTGCAGCCGCCAGATGGTCTCGATCGAAGACGAGAAGAACGCCGACGAGGCATCGCCCGTCAATGCCATCGCCTCGGCCACGCCGAGTACCACGGCCGGGCTGTAGACCAGCGGTAGCTGGGCACGCCCGAGACGGTCCCGGATCCAGCCCGTGGCCCGCTCCGGGAACACCAGCGCGAAGTGGACGAACATCGGCGCCAGCAGCAGGGTGGAGATCGCGTCGGCCCAGTAGAACAACCAGTCCAGCCGATCGAGCCGACCCGAGAACGAGAAGGCGAACATGCCGAAGAAGGCAACGCTCAACCAGAAGAAGTGCAACGTGGCGGGAGTGCCGGGTCGACGCAGCCGCACCAGTGTTCCCACCAGCAAGGTAAAGACGCCGATGGCGGCCAGGACGAAGTAGACCTGGGTCTGACCGGTCGGTACCGGCCGCAAGGAGAGCTGCAGGAGACGTGACTCGCCGAGCCGGAGCAGCGAGTACGTCAGGGTCTCGCCGGACCGGCTCGAATGGAGCGCCTCGGTGACGTCGTCC
>CAJWMX010000463.1 GCA_913043805.1 uncultured Acidobacteriota bacterium
CTCGGTCAGGCCGTGGTGGTCGATGACCCTGGCATCCCAGCCGTATTCGATCTGGCGGCGAGTGGCCTCGATGCTGCCGCCAGGCTCTCCCGCGACCACGATCGTGCGTACCGACGAGGAGGCCAGATCCATCTCCAGGCCCCGAGCCACCTCGAGCAGCCGGAGCGCGTAGGTCGGAGTGCAGCACACTACGTCCGGAGCCACCGCGTCGAGCAGCTGAAGCCGGGTCTCGCTCGACATCCCTCCGCCGGGCACGACCCGGGCCCCGAGCCGGGTCGCCGCGTCGAAGGCCGACCAGAACCCGAGAAAGGGCCCGAAACCGAACGGAAAAAGGATCGTGTCGCCGCTGCCGACACGAGCGGCATGGAACACAGAGCGCCAGCAGTCGGCGACCCAGCGCCAGCTCTCCGGCGTGTCGAGCCAACGCAGTGGCTGACCGGTCGTGGACGAGGTCTGGTGATAGCGGGTATAGCGCGCAAGAGGTTCGGTGTGCGCCGTGCCCCAAGGCGGGGCGGACGCTTGATCCGAGGCGAGCTCCTGCTTCGTGGTCACAGGGAGCCGGGCCAGATCGTCGAGTGAGCGGATCTCGCTGAGATTGACGCCGGCCGACTGGAACTTCTCCGTGTAGAAGCGGTTCGTGCCGTCGATGGTCCCCAGCAGCCCGGTGAGCCGGACGAACTGTTGACGTCGACGTTCGTCGACCGGGAGGCGCTCAGCCGGGGGCGGCGCCCACCGCGAGGTGTCCGTCACGACGCCTCGCCTCCCGACGCCTCGGCGAACCGGTCGGCAATGTCCGCGGGAATCGGCGTGCCGCGCATCGGCTGTCCGGGCACCTTGGTGACGCACGCGATGGTGAGCGCGCCGCGCGCCACCGTTTCTCCGGACGCGCGGATCTCGGCAGTGTAGGAGAGACTCTTCTGCGACTTCCGCGCGATCATCAGCACCACCTCGAACTCGTCCTCGAAGCGCAGCGGCCGAAAGAACTCGAAGTTCGTGGCGACGCGGGGAAAACCGATGTCGGACCCGGGTGGGGCGATGCTGAGACCGGCTTCCCGCCACATCGCGTGCTCGGCCTCTTCCATATAGCGGAAGAACACGCTGAAGTGGACGATCCCGGCCGTGTCGGTCTCGTAGAACTGCACGCGACGGGTGAGACGGAACTCGCTGATCTGAGCGGGCATGGTGGGTGTCGGGCCGCTCCGGGAGCTCAGCTCGCGACCGGCGTCTGACGCGGGCCGCCCTCCGCCAGATAGCTGCTCATCGCATCGAACAGCGGTCGCAGGTCCTTGTAGACGTTGCCCACCAGGGCGTCGACCAGTTGCGGCTGGAGATCCGGGTGCTTGCTGACGAACTCGCCGAAGTTAAAGGTCCGGTCGTAGAAGGCCATGACCAGTTGGCGGAAGCTGTCGAGGCCGTGTCGTACGTCCCGGGTGTAGCCGTCGAACGCCTTGGCGGAGACGTCACCCTGATCGAGCGCCGCATGGATGGCGTCGGCCGCCAACTCGCCCCCCTTGAGGGCAAGGAAGACGCCGGACGAAAAGACCGGGTCCAGGAATGAGAAGGCGTCGCCGACCAGGACGAAGCCGTCGCCGGCCGCCTGGGTGGCCCGATAGCTGAACTCACCCGTGACACGCATCGGTCCTTGATAGGTGCCGGGCGTGATGTGGTCCTTGATCCAGGAGCACCCTTCGGCCTCGCGGCAGAAGATCTCCTCGGGGTCGCGGCTGTCGCGATAGAGATAGTCGTGATCCGCCACCAGACCGACGCTGACCGTGTCGTCCACCAGGGGGATGTACCAGAACCACCCCTTGTCGGCGATGTAGGCCACCGTCGTGGCGCCTTCGTCCAGGCCCGGGTCCCGCTTGGCGCCTTTGAAGTAGGTGAAGATCGCCAGTTTCTTGAGGTCGGGGTCGCGCTGTTTCCAGCCGAGCCGGCTCGCCAGGAGCGTGTCGCGGCCCGTGGCGTCGACGACCACCTTGGCTGATAGCTCCTCGGTCGTGTCGCCAGACTGCGCCGTTACGCCGACGACCTGATCGCCGTCGCGGATGACGTCCTGGACCCGTACGCCCTCGCGCACTTCCACGCCGTGCGAGGCGGCGTTCTCCAGCATCATCCGGTCGAAGTCGCTTCGCAGGATCTGCCAGGTGCTGGCGCACTCGTGATCGATCGTCTGGAAGAAGTAGAAGGGCTGGCTGACCTTGCCCGAGGTCGAGACGAACTGGACGCTGTGCTTGAGCGGACTCCCGGACGCCTTCAGCCAGTCGAGCACCCCGAGGCGTTCGAAGCTGAACCAGGTGTAGGGCATCAACGATTCGCCGATGTGATATCTGGGAAACTGCTCGCGTTCGAGCAGCAGGACCTTACGCCCGTGCTGCGCCAGCACCGTCGCGGTGGCCGCCCCGGCCGGTCCGCCACCAGCCACCACTGCATCCCAGGTTCCGTTCGTGCTCATCCCGCTCACCTCACACGAGTGGCAACACCTCGACGATGTCACCGATCTTCCGACCCCCGCTGGCCATCTCCGTACGGCGACCGTACAGCGTCCGCGACTCTCGCATCCAGAAGACGCCCATCATCTCCGGGTTCGGTTCCAAGGCGAGGAACGCCTTGGCATGGCTCCGGTAGTTGAACTTCCCTTCACGAAGGAGCCGCCCGAGCGGCACCTCGTTCCGCAGAATCTGTCTGGTTAACCTGGCGCCGAACGCGTCCAGCTTGATCCGGATGGCGCCCATCTCCATCGGACGCCCGGTGTACTCCTGGACCAGAAGCACCCGCCTGAAGTACCAGCCGCCCAGGGTGAACGTGCCGAGCGCGCGCAACACGACCCGTCCTCCGTAGTGATGCTCCAGTCGGCTGGTCATGTCCTCTTCGTGGACCAGCAGGGAGTGATACGGAGCGGGGATAGTATCTGGCGCGATGATCTTCCACGCCGGCATCTCGATACCGGCGCGACCGTACACCGTGTCCAGCGGATACAGCGTGCCGCTGGGCGATGACCGTTTCTTCGGCATCGGCGGCTACGTATACCGGACCTTGGTGTGCTCCGGCAGGAAGAACCGTGGCAGCAGACTGTCGACCCGCAGCAAGCCGGTTCGTGTCAGTGCGACCTGGTCGCCGTCGGCGGCCACCAGATAGCCGTCTCGGCGGAGAGACGCCAGCGGCTCGGCGAACCGCTGGATCACGTCGACCCCATATTTTTGCTGGAAGTAGACTGGCTGGACGGA
>CAJWMX010000464.1 GCA_913043805.1 uncultured Acidobacteriota bacterium
TCCAGGCGCTCGACTCGACGCTCTACGAACGGGACGCCCCGCTCCTCAGCGCTCAGGGCGTGTACTTCATCTTTGATGAGGCGATCGCCTCCGTGCTGACGTCCACCGGACTGAGCCTGCCCGCCTTGTTCCTAGCGCTGTTCTTCGCGAGCCTGGCGCTGCTGGCCGCCTCCACCGCCGCGACGGGCTGGAGCCTGTTTCACTCGCGCTGGGCCGTGGCCGTGCTCGTGTTGGGGCTGACGCTCCGACACCGGATCTCGATGACGGGCGTGAACACCCTCGAGGGCTATCTGCATCCCAGGATGCTCGCCTTCGCGGTGGGCGTCGCCGCGCTGGCCCTCTTTGTGCGTGGTCGTTCCTGGATAGCGCTGGGCGTCGCGCTGGCCGCCGCCGCGCTCCACCCCACCATCGCCGCCTGGTTCCTCCTGCTGCTGGGGGTCGCCGTGCTGGTAGGGGATCCAGCCGCGCGCCGACCGCTGCTCGGGATCGGGCTGGCGCTGGCGCCGGTGGCCCTCTGGCTGGTGGCCGCCCGGATGGGCGACCGGCTCGTCATCATGGACGACACGTGGCTGGCGCTGCTGGCCCACAAGTCCTATCTCTTTTCGACCCGTTGGCCACTGTCGGCCTGGGTGGCCAACCTGGGCACCGCCGCGCTGCTCGCCGGCATCTACGCGTACCGACGCCGACTCGGTCTGGTCTCGCCCCGCGAAACAGGGCTGGTGTCTGGCTGCGGCGCGCTCCTGCTGTTCTTTCTCCTGACACTCCCGCTCGTCGACATGGGACTCGCGCTGGCCGTGCAACTGCAGATCGGTCGCGTCTTCTGGCTCATCGACCTGCTCGCGCTGGCTTCGCTGGCGTGGCTCGTGACCGCGCCAGAGCACTGGCCCCTCCGCGTCCGGTCTCCACAACTGGCCAGACAGGTAGCGGTGGCCGTGGTGCTGGTGGCGGCCGTGGCCAGGGGCGGCTATGTGACCTTCATCGAACACCCCGAGCGCCCTGTCATCGCCTGGCAGGACCCCGCCAGCGACTGGGACCGCGCCATGCGCTGGCTCACGTCGACGCCGGCCGACAGCCACGTGCTGGCCGACCCAGCCCACGCCTGGCGCCACGGGACGAGCGTCCGGGTGGCGGGGCAGCGCGATCTGTTCCTCGAAGAGGTCAAGGACCCGGCACTCGCCATCTACTCTCGGCAGGTCGCCCAGCGCGTGCTGGATCGGGTCGAGGACCTCGGCTCCTTCGACGCGCTGACGGCGGGAAACGCGACGAGTCTGGCCAGAAAGTATGATCTCGACTATCTTGTGACCGACCGTGCGCTGGCGTTGCCGCTGGCCTACCGCGCCGGTCAGTTCCGGGTCTATCGCCTGCAGTCGCCTACGACCACGGTCGCCTCGCTTGCCGCCAGCGTTCGATAATACTGTTGACCACGTCGGCCTTCGCCCCGCATCCGCATCTCACCAACGGGCACTGGATGACCCTCTTCACCTGGGGGCGTGTCCGGCATTTCCCGCGTCTGCCAGCGCCGGTTGAGCGCTATTTCGACGTGGCCGACGACGCCCGGGTGAAAGCACACTGCTACTGGCACGACGACCCACGCGCGCACCCCACCCTGCTGGCGCTCCACGGGCTGGAAGGCTCGAGTGAAGCGCACTACATGCGCGGGCTCGCCGACAAGGCCTACGCCGCCGGGTTCAACGCCGTCCTGCTGAACCAGCGGAACTGCGGCGGCACCGAGGCCCTGTCAGCCGGTCTGTATCACTCCGGACTCTCGGCTGACCCGGCGGCCGTGATCGACGAACTGCGGGAGCTCGATCGGCTCCCGGCCTTCGGTGTGGTCGGCTATTCGCTCGGCGGAAACGTCGGACTGCGACTCGCCGGCAGCTACGGCGCGACGCCCCCACCGGAGCTGCGGGCGGTGATCGCCATCTCACCCACGATGGACCTGGCGGCCTGCGTCGACGCGCTCGAACGTCGCACGAACCTGGTCTACGAGTGGAACTTCGTGAGGAACCTGAAGGCGCGGATGCGGAGGAAAGCGGCCGCGTGGCCCGGGAGTTTCGACCTGAGCCGCCTGACGAAGGTACGGTCGGTGCGCAGCTTCGACGAGGAGTACACCGCGCCGTACCACGGCTTCGAGGACGCCGACGACTACTACCACCGCGCGAGTAGTCTGCGCCTGATCGACCAGGTGGAGGTCCCGACGTTGATCGTGAGCGCCGCCGACGACCCGTTCGTGCCGCCGGAACAGTTCTCGGACGAGGCCCTGGCGGCCAACCCTCACATCACGGTCGAAGTGAGCCGCTTTGGCGGGCATTGCGGCTTCTACGCTGGCGCCGCTCCCGGATTCGACGGCTACTGGGCCGAGCAACGAGCCATCGATTTCATGCGAGCGGCATCGAGCCGCTAGCCCGGACACGCCTCCATGAAGCGGCGCGCGAAGTCCGGGCCCTTCCCTTCGTCTTCGTGCTTGAAGTAGACGAATACTTCGCGGCAGTCGGAGGTACGCTCGGCCACGGTCTCCGCCCACCTGATCAGATCGTCTGGCTGATAGCCCTCGTCCCGCAGGCGGAAGTACGCGTAGTCGGCCGTGACCACGACCGGTGTCGTGAGCCGCTCACTGTCGGCCACGCAGAGCGCCATCCGACGGGCGCGGAGCCGGGCGAACACCTCCTCGTCGTGCCAGGAGGCATGCCGGAACTCGAACGCGGCGCGCGCCCCGGGAGGCAACGCCCCGAGAAAATCATCGAGAGCGTTCAGGTCCTTCTTGAGCGAGGGCGGGAGCTGGAACAGCAGCACGCCCAGCTTGGGTCCAAGCGTGGCCGCCGCCTCGCAGAACGCCGCGGCGGTGTCCTCGCAGTGTCGCAAACGGGCCTCGTGAGTGATGCGGCGCGGCGCCTTCAGCGTGAACCGGAAGTGCTCGGGCGTCACCTCCGACCACCCCGCCAACAACCGCTCGGTGGGCATCCGGTAGAAGGTGTAGTTGATCTCGACCGTCGAGAGCCGCTCGGCGTAGTACGGCAGCATCTTTTTCGACGAGATCTTCTCGGGATAGAAGCTCCCCTTCCACTCGTTGTAGTTGTAGCCGGAGGTACCGACCAGGATGCGGGATGAGACGTCCGGCGACGCCCCTTCGAACGGCAGGTCCATTCCGTCCTAATCCAGGTCGAACTCGCGTTCGGGGCGCGTGATCGGCTCATTCTGCGCCTGGGCCAGCGCCTCTTCGATAT
>CAJWMX010000465.1 GCA_913043805.1 uncultured Acidobacteriota bacterium
AAACGTCTGGGTCGGCGCGATCCACTCCCCCGGAGTCTCGGAACCAGGCACCGGGCGCTCGACGATCGGCCACACCGGTTCGCCGCTGACCCGGTCGAACGTGTACGCCATGGCTTGCTTGGTGAGCTGCACGACCGCCTTGATCTCACGCCCCTCAACCGTGAGATCCATGAGGATCGGCGCAACGTTGTTGTCGTAGTCCCAGAGGTCGTGGTGCACGGTCTGGAAGTACCAGACCATCTCCCCGGTCTCGGCCCGCAGGCAGACGATGCTGTTGGCGTACAGGTTGTTGCCAGGCCGATGCCCGCCATACATGTCGTTGCTGGGTGCGCCCGTCGGCAGGTAGACCAACCCGAGCTCGTCGTCCGCGCTCATGTTGGTCCAGACATTGGCCATCCCCGAGTACTGCCAGGAGTCGTCGAGCCAGGTCTCCACCCCGGGCTCTCCAGCCCGGGGAATCGGATTCCAGGTCCACCGCAGCTCGCCGGTGCGAGCGTCATAGGCCCGGACATACCCCGGGCGGTTTTCCTTGGTGCGGGGGTGGTCCTCCATCAACTGCCCCACAACGACCACGTCGCGAACGACCAGGGGCGGCGAGATGTAGTTGAACGGCTGCGACTCCGGCGAGTCGGCGAAGACCCGAAGATCGATCTTGCCGCCATCCCCGAAACCGTCGATCGGTCGGCCGGTCTCGACGTCGGTGGCAAACAGATACGGACTGCGCACCGAGAGGATACGGGCTGGTTCCCCCTCTTCACCAGGCCAGTAGCCGACGCCGCGGTTCGCCGCCCCGCGCGGCGTCTCGTCGTCGCTCAGGAACGGGATCTCCTGCACCCAGATGGTCTCGCCCGACGCCGGGTCGAACGCCTCGACCATGCCGATGCCGTTCGAGGCGTACAGCACTCCATCGACCATGATCGGCGTGGACCTGAGCTGATTCGAATAGCGCAGGTCCGGCCATCGAGCGTGCAGGCTCGCGTCGACTGCCTGACGCCGCCAGACGACCTCGAGGTCCTCGACCGTCTCGGCGTTGATCTGGTCGAGCGGCGCGTAGCGCGTATAGCCGTTCTCGCCGCCGTGGACGTGCCACTCGCCATCGGTCCCGTGCTGGCCCGACGCCGATGCCACCACGCCTAGCACGGCCCAGCCCACGACACCGGCCAGGAGCCTCGACCCAACCGCCGCACCTGCGCGCCGCATGCGGTGTCCGTCCCCGACTAGCGGAGAGCCGAATACTCGGTGGGCACCAGCATCTGGGCGTCGATGGTGTCGACGAGCGGATCGTCCGACTGCTCGACGGCCACGATCAACCGCTGGAACTCCTGATTCTGGCCGAGCTCCCCCCACATCTCGCCGCGCGCCTCGAGGGAGGGATAACCCAGGATATAGACGAACGCATTCTCATTATCCGGACCGGTCACGTCGAAGTAGCCGATGTTCTCCATCCCGACCTCGGCGAACATCGCCGCGGTGTGGTCGCGGAACCGGTTGGACAGCTCGGTCCGCTTCCCATCGACGGTCTGGTACATCCGCAGCTCGAACACACGCGACTGTGACTGCTGGGCCGACAGGCCCCAACCGGTCCCCACTATCCCGAAGATCACGCCGACGGCCGCCAGGGCTTTCCACTTCATCATTGGTGCTTCTCCGTATGTATGTCTCTGGGCGCATTGCAAACGCTTCCCTCCGCCATGTCAAGGCGACCACCGACGCCGCGAGGTACACTGGCGGGCCATGTCGTCGTCGCCGGTCGTCGAGGTATCCGGAATTCGCAAGACCTACGGCTCGACCGTGGCGGTCGACGATGTCTCCTTCGAAGTGCAGGAGGGAGAGATCTTCGGCTTGATCGGGCCCAACGGCGCCGGCAAGACCACGACGATGGAGTGCGTCGAAGGTCTCAGGCGGCCCGATGCCGGCCGCATCGGCGTGTTCGGCCTCGACCCTATCGCGGACGCCCGCGCCCTGCAGACCCGCATCGGCGTCCAGTTTCAGCAGGCGGAGCTCCAGAAACGGATCAAGGTTCGCGAGGCGGTCGAGCTCTGGGCCTCACTCTATGACACGCCCGTCGACGCGGCGCGGCTGCTCGACCAGCTGGGCCTCACCGAGAAGCGCGACGCCCGGTTCATGACGCTGTCGGGCGGCCAGAAGCAGCGGCTCTTCATCGCGCTCGCGCTCATCAACGACCCGGAGCTGGTCTTCCTGGACGAACTGACCACTGGCCTCGATCCGCAGGCCCGGCGCGCGATCTGGGAGCTCGTGCGTGACATCAAGCACCGTGGCAAGACGGTCTTTCTCACCACCCACCTCATGGAGGAAGCGGAACGGCTCTGCGACCGGGTCGCGATCATCGAGCACGGGCGCATCGTCGACCACGACAGCCCGGACGGGCTGATCGCGCGTCACTGCCCCCAGCGCCGGATCGTGGTGGCGACATCTCACGCCGGCGCGGCTGACGCCTTCGGTCGGCTGGCGCCGGTCGACGGAGTGGCGACGGAGGGCGACGAGTTGACCGTCACCGGGCAGGGCGACGATCTGGTGACCGCGGTGATTCACGCCATCTCGGAGCATCGAATGCAGGTGACCGCATTCCGCACCGAGAATCCCACGCTCGAAGATGTGTTCCTGACCCTGACGGGCCATTCGATCCGGGACTGAAGACGATGCTTCGCGGTTTGTGGACGCTGACCTGGCTCGAGATCAAGATCTTCATCCGGGAGCCGATGGGCCTCATCGGCACGGTGGCCATCCCCGTGCTGATGTTCGTGGTCCTCGGTCGTTCACTCGCCTCCCGATTGACGACCTCCAGCTGGCAGGGAGCAGAGGTCGTGCGTGACGGCCTGCCTGTCTTCGTCGCCGTCTTCGTGGCGATCAGCACCGTGCTCTCCCTGGTGGCCATCATCTCGATCTACCGCGAGGGCGGCATTCTGAAGCGGCTCAAGGCGACGCCTCTCGAGCCGGTCACCATCCTGGTCACTCATGTGCTCGTCAAGCTGATCTTGACCGCGATCACCATCGGCTTGATGGTGCTTGCCGGCCGTCGCTACTACCCAAGCGGCGCGGATGTCCCGGTCATCTCGTTCAGCCTCGCGCTCCTGGTCAGCACCTGGAGCATCCTGTCGATCGGATTCATCCTGGCCAGCCTGGTACGGACGGCACGTTTCGCGCCCCCTCTGGGCAGTCTCGTCCTGTACTCGATGCTTCCGTTCAGCGGGCTGTTCACCCC
>CAJWMX010000466.1 GCA_913043805.1 uncultured Acidobacteriota bacterium
CCTCCGGAGCGGATCGTGGCCGAGCGCGGCGGGTTCATCCCCGAGGGCGTCGAGGACGACATGACGAATCCCCGGTTCCTGACCGGGTCGCTCAGTGAGGGCACCGTGTTCGAGATCGGGTCCGACGGCGGCGTCACGCCGTTCATCAGCGACGATGAGCTCATCTCGTCTGTGGGGATCGAGGTCGACGAGCTCCGAGACCGCCTGTTCGTGGCGAACGCCGATTTCGGCTTCTTCCAGGGAACCAGCTCTGGGCAGGCGAAACTCGGCGTCTACGACCTCGACACCGGAGAGCGGCTGGCGATGGTAGACCTGGCGGCCGTGGCCGACGCGGGCGAGGACGCAGAGCACTTTGCCAACGATGTCGCCGTGGCCGACGACGGGACCGCCTTCGTGACCGACACGCCGCTCAACGCCATCTATCGGGTCGAGCCCGACTACACGGCGTCGTTGCTGGTGCGCTTCGGCGATGGGCCGCCGCCCAACGGCCTCGTTCACCACTTCTCTGGATATCTGCTGGTCGGCCGCGGAGACACCTTGTGGAAGGTGCCGGTTGATGATCCGGGCGCCGCGGCGGAGGTGGACGTGTCCGAGCCCGTGCCGGGGCAGGACGGGCTGGTCTGGTCGGTGGGACGGTTGGCCATCGTGAGCAACTCGTCGAACCAGGTCTCGGCGCTCACCAGCGACGACGACTGGGTTTCTGCCAACGTGGTGGCGGTGGCGACCTATGACGAACCGGCGACCACCGGGGCCGTGGTCGATGACGACGTCTATGTCGTCCATCCCGTATTCCAGGGCGAGGGGATGCCCAGCCTGGAACGCGTGGTCTTTCAGTAGGCCGAGGGAGGCAACCGTGGGGCAGTTGCTGCGGGTGTGCGCGATGGTGTTGCTGGCGGCCGCGGGTGCCGCGGCGCAGTCGGGTCCTGACGCCGAGGCCCGCCGGGCGCTGGAGCGGTTCATCGAGCGGTGGAATACCGGCGACGATGTCCAGCTTCGCGACGCGATGCACTTTCCTTTCGCCACCGTCGCTGGCGGCGGAGTGCTGGTAGTGAACGCCGAGCCGGGCGATTTCCAGGCCGGCTTCCAGGGGCTGCGCGAGAACGAAGGATGGGATCGGAGCCTGTTCCACTTCGACAGCTTCACCGTGCTCCGCTCGTCGCCGGACAAGGTGCATGTCGAGATCGACTACAGCCGGCTCCGCGCTGATGGCACGGTGTACCGCCAATCCCGCGTGTTCTACATCGTCACCAGGGAAGGGGGACGCTGGGCGATCAAGGTCCGGGCGCCGGCCCGGCCGCTGGGGCCGCTCGGCGAGGCCGAGCGGGACGAGATCGTGTCAGGGGCCCGGCGGGCCGTCCTCGACTTCTTCACCGCGTTCAATGCGGCTGACGCGGACGGCACGGTCGACGGCCTGCACCATCCACATCTGTTCTTGACCGCCAACGGCGGGTTCGGCGTCGCCGCGAGCGAGCAGGATGGGCCACGTCCCGACTTCGGGACCATGCGTCAGAACGAAGGCTGGCACATGAGCTCGATCGACGCGCTGGAGGCGACCAGTGTGACCCGCGACAAGGTGCACTTCCAGATTACGTTCACGCGCTGGCGTCCGGACGGTACCCGCTACTGGACCGTCCCGGCGCTCTGGATCGTGACGCGTGCCGACGGGCACTGGGCGGTGCAGGCACGGTCGCTGTTCCCGGCGACCTACGACGACCGGTAGGAGCCAGCCGGCCTGGGTTACTGCAATCCGTGCCGGGACAGGAAGTCCCGGATCGCGCCGTAGATCCGAAGATTCTCCTCCCGGCTGAAGCCACCATGGCCGCCGCCCTCGATGGTGACGAGCTCGTTCGGGACACCGGCGCGCTCCAGTGCATCGTGGAGACGCACGCTGTGGTCATAGGGCACGATGCTGTCGGCGTCTCCGTGGATGCTGAGGACCGGCGGCAGCCCGTTCCGCACGTAGGTCAAGGGCGAGACCCGTCGAGCCACGTCGGCCCGGTCGGCTCGGCTCCCGAGCCAGGCTTCGGTGAAGTTGCCCGAGGTGCCCGGCGGACCCTCCATGAGCCCCACCACGTCGGCGATGCCGTACCAGTTGATGATGGCAGCCACCTCGAGCTCGGCCATCGACGTCGTTCCGGTTGACCAGGTCCGATTCCGGTCGCCTGGACACTGACGATCCAGCCCGGCGTCGGCGGTGACCATGCCGGTCGTCAGCGACAGGTGTCCACCGGCGGAGTTGCCGGTGACCACGATCCGGTCGACATCGACGTTGAAGCGTTCGGCGTTCCGGTAGATCCACCGCAGGGCGCAGCGGCAGTCCTCGACCGCCGCCGGGGCGTGGGCGGTGTCGGCCATCCGGTATTCGACGTTCACGACGTTCCAGCCCATCTCGAGGTAGGGGAGGAAGGTCAGCGCCGACGCCTCCTTGGTGCCGTTGGTCCATCCGCCGCCGTGGATGTACATCAGGGTCGGAGCCGGGCCGTCCGCGGTCCTGGACTGATAGACGTCGAGCAGGAGCTCATGCCCGCCTGCCCGCAGATACACCACGTTGGGCACCAGTCGGTAGCCGGTCGCCACCTCCACGAACCGGGTCGCCGCGTCGGCGGCTTGACCGCCGGCGGGCGAGGGAAGGGTCAGGGTGAGGGCCGCGAGGGCCAGGCCGAGCATCCGCTGTCGCATTGTGTCGCGCTCCTTCGTTGGGTTCGGCCCGTGGCCGTCAGGGAGGCGAGTATAGCCGGGTTAGCAGCCTGGCAGAGGCCGGCGACCGGCGTAGCTCCCGTTGTCTCCAATCGCCTCTTCGATACGGAGTACCTCATTCCACTTGGCCATGCGCTCCGAGCGGGCGAAGGAGCCGACCTTGAGCTGACGGGCGGACCAGCCGACAGCGAGATGCGCGATCGTGACGTCCTCCGATTCTCCGGAGCGGGCCGACACGATGGTACCGAACCCGACGTCGTGCGCGGTCGAGAGTGCCGTCCGAGCCTCACTCAGCGTGCCGATCTGGTTCGGTTTGACGAGTAGTGCGGTACAGGCCCTGTCATCCGCCGCCCGCCGGGTGCGTCCGGCATCCGTCACCAGGTAGTCGTCTCCGACCACCTGGACCCGGTCCCGGACGGCGTCGGTGAAGCGCTGCATGCCGGCGTGGTCGTCTTCCGCCAGCGGATCCTCGATCGAGGCGATGGGGAAGCGGTCGATCCAGTCCACCAGCAATGCGCAC
>CAJWMX010000467.1 GCA_913043805.1 uncultured Acidobacteriota bacterium
CGCGACCCCGTTTCCGCCACGGGCTGGTCTGCCGCCCGCCCGGCGCCTGGCCGCTGGTGGTCTCCTATCATCCAAGCCAGCAGAACACCCACACGGGTCGGCTGACGCCAGCCATGCTGGAGGACGTATTCACAACCGCGCGAACCCTGCTCGACGATTAGGGCCTCAGCGGGCCCGCTTCGGTCGGTAGACGTGGGTGCTCTGTCCGAAGAAGACCTCGGCCGACTCCATGAGCGTTTCCGACAGGGTCGGATGCGGGTGGATGCACAGTTTCAGATCGGCGGCCGTCGCGCCCATCTCGATCGCGACCACCCCTTCGGCGATCAGTTCACCGGCGCCGCTGCCGGCAATGCCAACGCCGAGAATCTCCTCTGACTCGGGGTCGATGATCAGCTTCGTCACGCCGGCCGGACGATCCAGCGTCAGCGCCCGTCCCGACGCCGCCCACGGGAAGCGGGTCACCTCCACCTGTCGGCCCTCGGCCTTGGCCTGGGTCTCGGTCAACCCGCACCAGGCGAGCTCGGGATCGGTGAACACCACGGCCGGAATCGCGCGCGGCTCGAAGACCGCCTTGTGACCGGCAATCGCCTCGACCGCGGTGCGGGCTTCGTGGCTGGCCTTGTGGGCCAGCATCGGCTCGCCGACAAGGTCGCCCACCGCGAAGATGTTCGGTTCGGAGGTCCGCCGCTGGGGGTCGACCCGGACGAAGCCGCGGTCGTCGAACTGAATCTTGGTCAGCTCCAGCCCTCCGATCTGCGAGTTCGGCACACGCCCCACCGCAACCAGCACCCGATCGAACCGTTCTTCGGTGGTCTCGCCGTCCTTGGCCTGGAGCGTGACGCGCACGCCGTCGCCATCTTCGGCCAGCCCGGCGACCGTCGTCTCCAACCGGATGGCCGCGGTCAATGACTCGAGGCGCCGTGCGACGACCGACACCAGGTCCCGGTCCGCGCCAGGGAGAAGACCGCCGGTCATCTCGACGACGGTCACCGCCGAGCCGAGCGAAGCGTAGACCGACCCCAGTTCGAGCCCGATGTAGCCGCCACCCACGACCAGCAGCGACGGCGGCACCGTGCGCACGTCCAGCGCCGAGGTGGAATCCCAGACGTGCTCGCTGTCCGACTTGAGCGGACCCGGCGCCGCGGGCCGGGACCCGGTGGCCAGAATAGCGTGCCCGAAGGTGACGTCGGTGACAGCCCCATCGGCGCCGCGCACACGGGCCGACGTCGGCCCCAGCAGTTCGGCCCGGCCACGAAGATAGGTCACGCCCCGCTGGGTCGACAGTTGCCCGAGACCTCCCGTCAGCCGCGAGACCACCTGATCCTTCCAGGCGCGCATCCGGTCGATATCGAGCGTCGGCTCGCCGAACTGCACGCCCCAGGCCTCGGCTTCCTTCGCCTCGGTGAGCACCTTGGCCACGTGCAGCAGCGCCTTCGAGGGCATGCACCCTCGGTAGAGACACACCCCACCGGGGTCCTTGGCGTCATCGATCAGGGTGACCTGCATGCCCAGATCCGCGGCCAGAAACGCCGCAGCATAGCCGCCAGGACCGCCGCCGATCACCGCCACCTGTGTGGAAGTCGTCATCCTATGCACTGTAGCAGACCGCGCACCTTGCCTCGTTCGGCCTCACCGGACCATGATGGGACATCGGGAACGGACGACGCGCCACCGACCGTTCTCCTTTCCAGGGAGTCTGCGATGCCACAGCCCAGCCGCCGGGTACCCAACCGCCTCGTCGCCCTCGCGGTGGCGCTCGGCGTGGTCGCGGCCCTGACCGTCTCGACCGGCGCACGCCAGGACACCACGATGACGAGACTTTTCTCCCCGGTCGAGATCGGGGCCGACGTCGACGCGCTCCCCGACTCCGAACGGGCCGCGCTCGCCCACATCATCGAGGCCGCCCGGGTCATGGACGGCCTCTTCCTCGAACAGGTCTGGGCCGGAAACCCGGCCATGCTGCTCGATCTGGCCACCGACACGACCAACCGCGGCCGGGCGCGACTGGACTACTTCCTCCTGAACAAGGGGCCCTGGTCTCGGATCGAAGAGAACGAACCGTTCGTGCCTGGCACACCCGAGAAACCCGAGGGCGCCAACTACTACCCGGCGGGTGCGACCCGCGACGAGGTGGCGCACTGGTTCGACCAGCTCGAGGGCCAGGCCCGGGCCGATGCCACCGGCTTCTTCACGACGATTCGTCGAGGCGTGGACGGCGGCTTCGCCATCGTGCCGTACAGCGTGGAATACGAAGGACCGCTGGCGCTCGCCGCCGAACATCTGCGAGCCGCGGCCGCGCTGACCCAGGAGCCGACGCTGCGCCGGTATCTCGAGACCCGGGCAGCCGCGTTCGCCTCGAACGACTACTACGACAGCGACGTGGCCTGGCTCGAACTCGATGCGGCCATCGACCTCACGATCGGCCCCTACGAGGTGTACGAGGACGAGTGGTTCAACTACAAGGCCGCGTTCGAGGCGTTCGTGACCCTGCGTGACGATGAGGAAACAGCCAAGCTGACCCGATTCGGCGGGCTGCTCCAAGGGTTGGAGGACGCCCTGCCGATCGACCCGGCGTTCCGCAATCCGGCACTCGGCGCGCTGGCGCCGATCCGCGTCGTGAACGTCGTCTTCACCGCCGGCGACGCCAACAGCGGGGTCCAGACGGCCGCGTTCAACCTGCCCAACGACGAGCGGGTGATACGCGACAAGGGCGCCAAACGGGTCATGCTGAAGAACGTCCAGGAGGCGAAGTTCCAGCAGGTACTGACTCCGATCTCGGAGGAGGCGCTCTCACCCGTCGAGCTCCGCGACGTCACCTTCGAGGCGTTCTTCACCCACATCCTGATGCACGAGCTGATGCACGGATTGGGCCCCAATACGATCACCATCGATGGACGCGAGACCACGGTGCGACAAGAGCTCCGCGAAACCTACAGCACCATCGAGGAAGCCAAGGCCGACGTCTCCGGTCTGTGGGCGCTGCACCAGCTGATCGACCAGGGCCACCTGGACGCCTCGCTCGAGCGCAGCATGTACACGACGTTCCTCGCCTCGACGTTCCGTTCGATCCGGTTCGGCATCGACGCGGCGCACGGTCGCGGGGTGGCGATTCAGCTGAACACCTTCCTCGATGCCGGCGCCGTCACCGTGGACGCGGCCGGCCGCTTCAAGGTGAACCACGACCTGATTCGCGACGCCGTC
>CAJWMX010000468.1 GCA_913043805.1 uncultured Acidobacteriota bacterium
CTCATTGAACGCCTGACGCTTCGTCTCGCCGATCGGACGGAAGTAGAAGGCCCCTTCGAACGGCGCCAGCGTGCCGCCGTAGATCTTCAGTCCACGCGCGTGGGCCCGCTCGACCAGCTCGGTGTGTCCCGCGATGATCTCCTCGACCGTCGGTGTTTCAGACTCGAACGCCATGCCGATGTCGTTGGTCGACTCCAGCACGATGACGTGGGTCACGCCGGGCTGTGACAGGACGTCGCGGTCGAAGCGCTTCAGCGCGGCGGGACCGAACTGCGCGTTCGGATTCGCTGGTGGCGCATCGGCGTTGCCGAACAGCTGCGCGAGGCCGGCATTGTCGCTGAGCACCCGGTTCCCGGCGATGCCGAGATTCAGCACCGCGGGCGGCGTGTTGCCCGGGCGAGCGATGAGCCGTCGAGCCAGGAAGTCGGGCCAGCGGCTGTTGGTGTCTGGCGTCGACGCCGTCCCGTCGGTGATCGAGTCGCCCAGCGTCACGATGACCGGGGTACCGGCGGTCGCTTCGACCTCCACCCGGGCCAGGTAGAACCAGTTCTGGAACGTGCGGTCGACGGGCAAATCGCTGGCGCCCACATGGTTCCCCGATTCGGACAGGTAGTTGGTGGTGAGACCGGCTCCGTGGACGGTGGCCCCGCGGGGATCGGATGTTGGAGTACCGGGCAGATAGAGATCGATGGCCAGGTCGCCCAGCGCCGGCACATCCAGCGCCACCGGGTCGCTGATGGCGATGTTGCCCGGAGGCACCGCGATGGTCGGCTGACCGCCGAACTGGAGTGTCCGCGACGAACCGGGCACCAGCGCCGCGCCCTCGGCCCGAAGCGCCACCTGCGCCGCGCCGATCTCGAGCGACTGGCTCCCGAACACGTTGGTGATGGCCACCCGCACCCCCGAGCCGCCGATGCTGGTATGCACCACCTGACGGAGCGTCTGCCCGTCGATCGCCACCGGTGCCGGGCCGGGTCCACCCGGCGCCGCACCGTCGGCCGGCGGCAACGCCACCGGAGCGGTGGCCCAGGTGCCCACCCACGCCGTGTCCTGCGCCGCCACGGCGTGCGGCTGCAGCGCCAGCGCCACGGCGGCAATCGCCAGCGCGAGTTGACGACATCGTGACACGAGACTTCGGCTCACCATCCTTCACTCCCTCTCATCCGCCGGACCCGCCTCGACGGTCGACACGTGGCCCGTCGACGGCTGGTCAGCGGCGCTGGGCGAACAGCCACGTCGCCAGCGCTTCATCTCCATACGCGGGATCCCAGGCGTTGTGGTTCACCCTTTCCAGCTCGGTGTAGCGCACGTCGGCCCCGGCCGCTTCGAGCGCCGCTGCCATCTTACGCGACTGCTCGACCGGGACGACCACATCGGCGTCACCGTACCAGATCCACACCGGCACGTCCGCGATGGCCTCCGCCACCTCGGCAAACGGGTCATCGGCGTCCGGCAGGAAGGGCTCGATCCTGGGGCCGAGATCGACGAAGCCGCACACCGCCACCAGCGCCGCGAAGCGGTCGGCATGTCGCGACCCCAGCACCCAGGTGCCGTTCCCGCCAAGCGACAGTCCGGTCAGATAGACACGGTCGGAATCGGTGCTGAACGCCGAGGCGGTGGCATCGAGCGCGGCTATGGCCACGTCGGCCGACGACCCGGCCCACGTGTCGTCGATCTCGAAGGGCCGCGGACGCTCGGGCACCTGGGGAAAGATGGCGATGGCGGGCCAACGCTCGGGATTGAATCGAATGGCACGCCCGAGACCGACGTGGGCCGGTCGCATGCCCTCGCTCCCCCGCTCGCCGGCGCCGTGCAGGAACAGGATGACCGGCCACTGGCGGTCCGACGTGTAGTCGCGGGGGACATACACCTGATAACGGTGGGTCGGTCCGGCCCGCCGCGCGTCGCTCCTGGACCCGTCGGTCGCCCTGCGCACCAACTAGGTGGCGAGGCCGGTAAGCGTCGCGGAGCCGCCTGCCGTCCAGAGGGTACAATCCTCGGGTTTCGGAGACGCCAATGACCAGACCTATCGCCTCGGCCCTCGCCCTCACCCTGACGCTGACCGCACCGCACTGGGCCCATGCCCAGCAGGGGGCGCCCGACGGCGAATGGCCGAGCTACGGCGGAGATCTCGGACACACCCGCTACTCGGCTCTCGACCAGATCGACGCGGAGAACTTCAACGAGCTCGAGCTGGCGTGGCGGTTCAGCACCGAGAACCTGGGACCGGGCCCCGAGTACATCTTCCAGTCGACGCCACTGATGGTCGATGGCGTCCTCTACAGCACGGGCGGCACGCGGCGGGCCGTGGTGGCCCTCGACGCCAGCACCGGGGAGCTCTTGTGGCTCCACCGTCTGAACGAAGGGGAACGCGGGGCAACCGCGCCACGGCGGCTGTCTGGGCGTGGACTCACTTACTGGGACGACGGCGGCGACGGCGTCATCTTCTACGTGACGCCGGGCTATCAGCTGATCGGGCTGAACGCGCAGACCGGACGTCGTCTGGACGGTTTTGGCGAGAACGGACTGATCGACCTGAAACAGAACATGGATCAGGACCTGGGTCCGCTCGCCGAAGTGGGACTGCACGCGGCGCCGCTCATCGCCGACGGCGTCATCGTAATCGGCGCGGCCCACCTGGCGGGAGTGGCGCCCACGACCAAGGAGAAGCCGAAGGGGCACATCCGCGGCTACGACGCCAGGACCGGTGAGCGGAAATGGATCTTCCACACCATCCCCGACGCCGACGAGTTCGGCAACGAAAGCTGGGGCGCCGACTCCTGGCGGTTTACCGGCTACACCGGCGTCTGGGGCCAGATGACCATGGACCCCGAGCTCGGGTATGTCTACCTGCCGGTGGAGATGCCGACCGGCGACCTGTATGGGGGCCACCGACCGGGCGACAACCTGTTCGCTGACAGCATCGTGGCGCTCGACATCCAGACGGGCGAGCGCGTCTGGCACTATCAGACGATTCACCACGACGTCTGGGACTTCGACCTGCCGAGCGCCCCGATCCTGGCCGACATCACCGTGGACGGCCGGTCCATCAAGGCGGTGGCGCAGCCGTCCAAGCAGGGCTTCCTGTATGTGCTGGACAGAACCAACGGCGAACCGGTCTGGCCGATCGAAGAGCGCGCGGTGCCCCAGTCGGACGTGCCTGGCGAGATCACCTCGCCCACCCAGCCGTTCCCGACCA
>CAJWMX010000469.1 GCA_913043805.1 uncultured Acidobacteriota bacterium
CGTCTTGTACGCCTTCGCGTCCCTGAGGTGCAGGGGGCGGACAACCCCGAAGGGGAGTCCGCCACCGATGATGATCGGCGCGATCGTCATCGAGATGGCATCGACCAGTCCCAGGCGCAGACACTCCTTCACGAGCGCGGCGCCGCCGCATAGCCAGATGCTCCGGAATTGCGGCTTGAGCTCGTCGTTGACGAGTCGCTCGAGATCTCCGGAGCGAAACCGGACATTCTCCCGCTCCGCGCGCAGGTCTCGGCTCGTCAGGACGTAGGTGGGCTTGTCCCCGTAGGGCCAGCCGAGATGCAGCACGTCCTCGTAGGTCTTCGACCCGATCACCCAGCAGCCAATTGCCTTGGCTCCTTCGACGGGGGCCTCATGTTCGACTCCCGCCTCGTAGGTGTCCGAGGTCTGAAGCCAGTCCACGCCTCCGTCCTTGTCGACGATGTAGCCGTCGAGGCTGGCCACCATGTGGACGGTGACCGTGGACATGGCGTTGGTCATGTGGTTGCCGGCGTCGCCCGCTACTGCGGCAATGCGAAGACGAAAATGTTGTTGCCGCCGCTGGGCGTGATTTCAGGGGTCATGGCGGTCCAGCGCGAGGCGTTGCCGCCGGTCCCGGTGCTGGCCACCACGTATTGAACGCCGTCGACGGCGTAGCTGATCGGGAACCCGCTCACGGGTGACCCGATGTTGATCTCCCAGAGCACCTCGCCGGTCTCGTCATCGTGCGCGCGGAACCGGCCGTTGACGTCGCCCACGAACACCAGCCCGCCCGCGGTGGCCACCAGCGACATCGTCGCGGGGCGGGTTTCCCAGGTCCAGGCCGTCTCGCCCGTCTCGGCCGAGATGGCCCAGACCGCGCCCAGCTGGTCGGTGCCTGGCGCTAGTTCGTTCCGCATGCTCAGGCTGTAGAGCGACCGCCCCCCGTCGTCGAGTGCCGCCATCCGCGCACAGGCGTTTCTGAGTGGCATGTACATCATGCCGGTGCGGGGGCTGTAGGCGCCCGCCTCCCAGTCCTTACCGCCCATGGCGGTCGGGCAGGTCAGCACGTCCTGTCCGAAGCCGCTGAACACCAGTTCGCTGTTCTCTGTCACGGCGCCGGTCGCGCCGTCGATCGAGCTGACCACGTTCTGCCCGATGGTCGGGGTTGCCCACAGAAACTCGCCGGTTTCCCGGTCGAGGGTGTAGACGATGCCGGTCTTGCCCGGGATGCCGGTCATGACCCGTCGACGCTCGCCCGGCTGTAGGCGCGGGTTGATCCAGCTCACGGCCGCGGGGTCGGGGCGAACCTCCAGGTCGACCAGCAGCCGCTCGAACGGGTGGTCCAGGTCCCAGTGGTCGTTGAGGTGCTGGTAGTACCAGACGATCTCGCCGGTATCGGCGTCAAGCGCGAGTGTGGAGTTGTGGTAAAGGTGGGTGTTGTCGGCGCCGCCCACCATGAACTTCGGGGCCGGCGAGGTGACCGACGTCCCGATATACAGCAGGTTGAGGTCCGGGTCGTAGCTCGGCGCCATCCAGGTGCCGACGTGCTGCCGTTCCTGATCCGGAACGCCGCCCCAGGTCTCGTCGCCCGGTTCGCCAGGGCGGGGAATCGTCCGTCGACGCCAGACCTCTTCTCCCGTGCGAGCGTCATGCGCGGTGATGACGCACGCATCAGGTCCCGCCCCCGGCATGCAGCTGCGGCCCGAGATCACCTTGCCGTTGGCGATGATGGGGCCGGTGCTCTGGTTGGCCGGGTGGGTCTGATAGTCGAGCACCTGCGTCTCCCAGACCAGTTCGCCCGTCTCGGCGTCGAGCGCGAACACGTACTCGTCCACGCTGGTGTCGATGATCAGGTTGTCCCAGATCGCAAGGTTGCGATTAGTGGTGCAGACCCCCGGCAGGATGCGTTCGCAGGCGTCGTCCGGTAGCGACCGGCGGTATTCCCAGATCAGGTCGCCCGTCACCGCGTCCATCGCCTGGATCACGTCGCTCGGTCCCGGCATGTACATGACGCCGTCATAGACGAGCGGTGTCCCCTGCTGGCGGCCGCCGGCCGGGAGCGCCCGGGTCCAGGCGAGCTGTAGATCGTCGGCGTTCGACCGGTCGATCTGGTCGAGCGGGCTGTAGCCCCAGCTATCGAGGGTGCGACGCCACATGAGCCAGTCGTCGTCGGACGGGTTCTGGAGGACGGCGTCGGTGACCGGCGTGAACTCCCGCTCCTGCGCATCGGCCGCGCCGGTGAGCGACATCGCCACGAGGCTGAGAAGCGTCCACTGTTTCACCGTCCTGCCTCCTCGGCGCGATGGCCTGCCAGGATCCCGTCCATCCCGTAGTTCCCCTCGTGGCACGCGTACTCCCACACTTGGTCGTCCGAGAATGCCATTGGGACCTCGACGGTCCAGGGGGACGTCCAGGTGGCTGGATCCTCGACCGTGAACTCGTAGGTGAGGGTTTCGGCGTCGGTCCGCGTGAAGCGCTCGACCAGGGTCATAGAGGTGGTGGCGCCGTACCGCTCGGTGAACGAGTTCTTGTTGTAGAAGTTCGTGGTTTCGACGACCAGCGCGTCACCGTCCCAGCGGCCGCGCGAGTCGCCCATCCACTGCGTGACCTCCTCGTCGAGAGGCGGGCCCTCCGAGACGGGGATGATCCGTGCGTCATGCACCATCTCGTTCAGGATCACGACGTGGTCCGGTGTCTGGAAGAGCTGCATGTGGTTGTTGTAGGCGCGAGGCTCCATCGGCGGCCCGGAGTTGAAGCCCAGCACGCAGCGTTCCCCGACCGAGCGGTCTTCCCAGGAATCGGCCGGATGCGCCTCGCGGTAGGCGGCTCGTTCGTCGGCGCGGCGCTGGCCTTCGGCTGAGAGGGGCGGGATGCGCCCGTTGGCTGGCGAGACGATCAAGGAGGTGCGGCGAGTGCCGACGGTGCGGGTGCCTCTGTCCATCCAGAAGTTGTTGTACGCCCCGACGCTGCCTCCGGCCTCGGTGCGGCGGGCCGCCCGATTGTCGAGGTCCTCGTTGCGCTGGATCGTTTCCTGTTCAAGGTTCGCCGCTTCCTCCGCGGTCAGGAACTCCTGCTCGCCTAGCGCCTCGGGTCTCTGCAGCGGCGTGATGGTGCGAAAGTCCCAGACGCCCTGTAGGTCAGGTGCGCCCCACGGGGTCCTGGGCGTGTCAGGGCTCTGCGCCTGTGCGAGACCGGCGAGTGGCAGGACG
>CAJWMX010000470.1 GCA_913043805.1 uncultured Acidobacteriota bacterium
CATCTCGACCATGAACGTGGACTGCCCCCGCGCGATGTTGTCCGACGCCCCGACCCGAGCGAAGATCCGGTCGGTCATCGGCACCTTAGCCTGGTTCGCCGGCACGAAGGATCCGATCTGGGCCAACAAGACGATGATGGCGGTCTGGCGGAGATAGGTCGACTTTCCCCCCATGTTCGGGCCAGTCAGGATGATGACCTGATGGGTAGTGCCGTTGAGGGTCACGTCGTTGGGCACGAAGGCGTGTCCGACGTGACGCTCCACCACCGGATGCCGACCCTCCGCGATCAGCAGCTCGTCCCCGTCGTGCACCTGTGGCTTGGTGTAGTCGTGAATGGCGGCCACCTCGGCCAATCCACCGAGCACGTCCAGCGTGGCCAGCGCGCGGGCCGATTCCTGGATGCGCGCGGCTTCCGCGGCCACCTGGTCCCGTAGCACCTCGAAGATCTCGATCTCCCGCTCCAAGATCCGTTCGTCGGCCCCCAGCACCTTCCGCTCGTACTCTTTGAGCGCCGGCGTGATGAACCGTTCCCCACTCGCGATGGTCTGCTTCCGGTGATAATCGTCAGGAACCGCGTGCAGGTTCGCCTTCGACACCTCGATGTAGTAGCCGAAGACGCGATTGAACCGGATCTTCAGGGAGGTGATCCCGGTGCGCGAACGCTCGTCCGCCTCCATGGCAGCAATCTGCGCCTTGCCGCCACGGCTGATGTCCCGGAGCTCATCAAGCTCCGGGTCGACGCCTTCGCGGATCGCACCACCATCGCGCGCCAGGGCTGGCGGCTCGGGGGCGATTCCGGCCTCCACCGCGTGTCTGACGTCGGGGACCTCGTCGAGGGCCGCCATCAGGCTTCCGGTCAGCGGCGCTTCGAGTTCGGACGCCACGGCCCGGAGCCTGGGGATCGCCGCCAGCGAACGCTGCAGCGCCAGCAGGTCGCGCGGGCCCGCCGAGCCCATCGCGGCCCGGGCCACCAGGCGCTCAAGGTCGTGCACCCCGTCGAGCACCTCCCGAACCTTTCCGCGTTCGACCGTTCGGAACGCCAGCTCCTCGACCGCATCCAGCCGATCCTGCACCCGCTCGCGATTGACCAGCGGCGCCGTCATCCAGCCGCGAAGCAACCGACCGCCCATCGCGGTCACCGTATGGTCGATCTCGTCCAGCAACGAGCCCGTCCGGGTGCCTTCGCTGGAGACCACGACCTCCAGATGCTTCATGGTGGACGGATCCACCACCATCGCCCCGGCCGCCGAGCGGAACTCGATGCTGCGGACATGCCCCAGCTGCGCCTTCTGCGTATCGCGCAGGAATGCCACCAGCGCGCCAGCCGCCGACGTGGCCGCGGGGCGGTCGGCGAGGCCGAACCCGCCAAGTCCGGCGGTGCCCAGCTGTTCGGTCAGCGCCTCTCGCGCCCGGTCGCGGTCGAACGTCCAGGCCTCTACCTCGGTAACCAGGGGAGGCGCCGTGGGCGGCAACAGCCCGTCCAGACTCACGCCGGCTGGCGCCAGCACCTCCCGCGGTCGCAGCACCACGATGTCGTCCGCCAACGCCTGCCGACCGGCCTCGCCCTCGTACTCCGCGGCCGCGAACTGCCCGGTGGAGAGATCCACCAGCGCCATGCCGAGCGCCCCGGGGCTCCCGCCGTCGAGAGCGATCCCCATGAGGTAGGTGGGTTCGCGTTCCTCCAGGTAGGCCGTGTCGGTGAACGTACCGGGGGAGACGACCCGCACGACTTCCCGGCGAACAACCCCCTTCGCCTTCTTGGGGTCCTCGACCTGTTCGCAGATCGCCACCCGAAAGCCCTTCTGCACCAGCCGGGTCAGGTAGCCGTCGGCCGCGTGGTGCGGAATGCCGCACATCGGGATCCCGCCCCCGGCGTCCTTCGACCGCGAGGTCAAGGTGAGATCGAGGGCGCGGGCCGCCGTCAGGGCGTCCTCGTAGAACATCTCGTAGAAATCGCCCATCCGGAAGAACACGATGGCGTCCGGGTACTGGCGCTTCGCGTCCAGATACTGCCGCATGGCGGGCGTCGGCGCCCGCGCGGACGCAGACTTGCTCGACGTGGATGGGGTCACGGCACCTGGGAGAGGCGGCGTCGCGCTGGAACGGGCGGCGCCTGCTGTTACGACCGGCGAATGTGTGTGAGTATACCCCCTCTCTGGAGTGGACGATGTTCATCCTCGCGCTCGATACCACCACCGCCGAAGGCAGCCTCGCCCTGGCCCGTGACGGCCAGCTTGTCGAGGCTCGCGCCGGTCTGGCCGAGCGGACACATGGCGAACGGCTCCCCTCGGAAATCAACACGCTCCTGGGGTCGCACGAGGTCGCGCTCACCGACATCGACCGCTTCGTGGTGGCGGCCGGCCCCGGGTCGTTCACCGGCCTCCGCGTGGGGATCGCGACCATCCAGGGTCTGGCGCTGTCGCTGGGACGGCAGGTCATTGCCATCTCCGTCCTCGACGCGCTGGTCGAGATCGCCCTCGCGCCTGGCTCCCACGGTCCGGATCCGCCCGACGCGGTGTTGACGTGGATGGATGGCAAGCGCGGAGAGGTATTTGCGGCACTGTATCTGCCCGCGACCGAGCCTGGCGGCTGGAGACCACATCTCGGGCCGGTCGCCGAGCGCCCCGAACCGCTGCTCGAGCGCTGGGCCAACGAGCTCGACCGCCCCGGGCTGTCTGTCGTGGGCGACGCGGTGCTCACCGGCCAGGGAGTGCTCCGAGCGCACCTCCCGAGCGGGACCCATCTGGTGCCCGAGTTGCCGGCCGTCGCCGGCGCGCTGGCGAGCATGGCCAGTCGTCCGCCCTGGTCCGACCGGGCCCACGCGCCCCACGCCGTCCAACCGGTCTACGTGCGGCGGCCCGATGCCGAGCTCGCCCGCGACAGACGAGCGCGCGCCCAGCGATGACGCCAGCCGAAGTCGTCCCGGTGGATCCGGTGGCAGATCTGCCGACGCTGCTCAGCATCGAACGCGCCTCGTTCTCCCGACCGTGGACACCAGCGATGTTTCAACAGGCGTTCGCCGACCCCCAGACGCTGGCGCTGGCCGCCAAAGAGAGCGGCGGCGCGCTGACCGGATTCGTACTCGGGCGGCTCATCGCCGACGAGCTCGAGGTCCTGATCGTCGCGGTCGACCCTGATCGCCGCCGTGGAGGCGTCGGCCGGAGGCTGGTGCTGGCGCTGCTGCT
>CAJWMX010000471.1 GCA_913043805.1 uncultured Acidobacteriota bacterium
GCGGGCTCGAGCCACGACCTGAGAACCGAGCGACGACGTTCACTGCCCGACCGCTGGGTGCATCAGGTACCCGGGTTTGGCGGAGCTGTCTCTATGTGTAAGGCGACACGACGTTCACTGCTGACTCTCATCCTGGTCGCCGGTTCGATGCCGGCGCTGGCCCAGGGGCCTCCTCCGTCGGTGCCTTTTAACGGGACCATGCCCGAGGCCAGCCTCATCTTCAGCCTGTATCACGCGCCGGAGGAGGCCGTCCTGCTGTGGGTCGAGATGCAGATCGTGGCGGTTGGTCCGACCGGGGCCTACGACACGCTCCTGGGCACCACCAGTCCGCTCCCGCTTGAGCTCTTCGGCGCGGGCGAGGCGCGCTGGGTGGGCGTCCAGGTCGAAGGGGGGGAGGAGCAGGGCGGGTGCTGCTGGTCAGCGTGCCCTACGCCCTCAAGGCGGGAGACGCCGACACGCTCGGCGGGTTGCCGGTCTCCGCATTCCTTCGGGCCGGGGCGCTCGGCGAGCTCGGTCTGGCACCGGCCGAGCGTGTGGTCCTGGTGAGGCGTTCGTCTGGCAAGGCGTGAGGAGGGAGGCAACCGGCAGTCCTGTTTCCCAGGACTGCGAAGCATTTCCGCGCGTATCCGTCGAACTGCCGGCCGTTTGTGACCGACGACACAACGCTGCCAGACGGACGCCTCGCCAGGAAATCCTAGACGGCGCCGTAGGCGAGCATGGCGTCGGCCACCTTGACGAAGCCGGCGATGTTGGCGCCTTTGACGTAGTTGACGCGGCTGGTGCCATCCTCGCCGTACTCGCAGCACTTCTCATGGATCTCGGTCATGATTTGGCGCAGGCGTTCATGCACCTCCTCGCGCGACCAGCTCATGCGCAGCGCGTTCTGGCTCTGCTCGAGACCGGACACCGCCACCCCGCCCGCATTGGCCGCCTTGGCCGGGCCAAACAGGACGCCCGTCTCCAAGAACGCGTCGGTGGCGTCCAGCGAGCAGGGCATGTTGGCGCCTTCGCTCACCGCCTTCACCCCGCCCTTGATCAATCGTGAGGCGTCGTCGATGTCGATCTCGTTCTGCGTGGCGCACGCAAACGCCACGTCGCACGGCACGCCCCACGGACGCTGTCCCTCGTGGTAGGCGCATCCGAAGCGTTCGGCGTACTCCGAGATCCGTCCCCGTCGAACCTCTTTCAGATCCTTGACGAAGGCCAGCTTCTCGTCGTCGATGCCATCCGGGTCATGGATGAACCCGCCCGAATCTGACAAGGTCACGACCTTGGCTCCCAGGGCAGTCGCCTTCTCGACCGCGTAGGTCGCCACGTTGCCCGAACCGGAGACGACGCAGGTCGCGCCGTCGAGGCCGCCGCCGTGTCGGGTCAGCATGTTGTTGGCGAAGTAGACGCAGCCATAGCCGGTGGCCTCGGTGCGGACCAGACTGCCGCCGAACGCGAGCCCCTTGCCAGTAAGGGTGCCAGTGAAGCGGTTGTTGATGCGTTTGTACTGTCCGAAGAGATAGGAAATCTCGCGTGCCCCGACGCCGATGTCGCCGGCGGGGATGTCCACGTCTTCTCCGATGTGACGCGCGAGCTCGGTCATCATCGAGTGACAGAAGCGCATCACCTCGGCGTCGCTCTTCCCCTTCGGGTTGAAGTCCGATCCCCCCTTAGCGCCCCCCATCGGCAGGCCGGTCAAGCTGTTCTTGAACGTCTGCTCGAACCCCAGGAACTTGAGCACCGACAAGGTAACGTTGCGATGGAAGCGCAAGCCGCCCTTGTAGGGACCGATGGCGTTGTTGAACTGCACGCGATAGGCGCGGTTGGTGCGGATGTTGTTCTGGTCGTCGAGCCAGCACACACGGAAGATGATGATCCGATCCGGCTCTGTCATCCGCTCCAGGATCGCGCCATCGCAGTAGCGGGCGTGCGCTTCCAGGAACGGAAGCAGCGAGGAGACCACTTCCTGCACCGCTTGATGGAACTCCGGCTCGCCGGGATTGCGGCGCGCAAGGCCTTGCATGAAGGTCCCGAGATCGAGCGTGGCCATCGGCGTCTTCCTTGATGAGGAGGATTGGGAGTCGCAACCTAGCCGCGATTATAGCGTGAGCGGGTCGCGTCGACGTTTCGCGCCGAACATGGCACAATCAGGGCGCTGCCGAGAGCTCGTGCGTCACAATGGCGACTCGTTTCTGTAGTCGAACCGGTAATCCACCCATGTCTGGACGTTTCGCCTGGCAGGTGCATCTTCGCCAGGATGTGCTCGACGACGCCATGACCAGCTGAGGGCTCTGCCCCACGAAGTGCTGCGTCAGATCGTGGAACAGCCGCTTCGAAAGCAGGTACGGGGGGCGCGACAACAAGCAGTATGACCTGCGTGTCACCGCGGCCTGGCTGGCTCCGGGTTCCGAACGCCTCCAGATCACGGTCCGGTTGAAACGAGGTTTGTTCGGCCGTCCCCTGGTGGACAGCTTCGAGGTGAGCGGCCCGACCGCTCAGGCGCCAACGGACGAGGAGCCGCCTGACGTCGACTGACGCTCAGTCGCTTGCACGGCCGCGGTGGTCCCTGTCAACGACGCAAGCCCTCGCGAGACCTCGACGTACTCCTGATAGCGCCGTTGATACCGTTCCAGGCGGTCACGCTCCAGCGTGTCCAGCCGCGCGCGCGCCGCCACCTGGGCCTCGCTCCCCTCCGCCGTATCGAGCGCGGCTTCGATCACGGCGCTCTGCTCGCGGTACTCCGTGTCGTTGTTCCGTTCCCACTCCAGCCACTCGGCGGTCCAGTTAGCTTCCACCGACTCGATCAGCTGGTCGCTGAAGGGAAACCGTTCACCGGTCGTTTCCAGCGCCTGGAAGGCCTCCGGAAACAGCCGCCGCGTTCGTTCCGCCATCGGGTGCCAGGCGAGGAGCCGTCGTGGGTGCTCGCGCGCCTGCGCGGCGAGCGGACCAAAGGTCTCGACCAGCGCCTGGATCTGGCGGTCGCGTCTGATCGCGCCGAGCGCGCGCACGATCAGTGCCCCGACCACGGCGAAGACAAGGACCAGCAGGCCCAGGGCGACCCCAGTCATGCGCGCTCAGTCGTCGTAGGTGAGCCCGACGAACACCGGCGTGTCGTCCAGGCGACCGCGGCCCCCGAGGAACGTCAACTCGACCAGGAAGGCCGCGCCGGCGACCTCACCGCCGGTCTGCTT
>CAJWMX010000472.1 GCA_913043805.1 uncultured Acidobacteriota bacterium
CGGCGGCGGCCCGCCCCCAGACCAGCCGCTCGATCGGGCTCAGCAACCGGGGCCGCGGGTCGAGCCGGTGGTGCAGCTCGCCATGGAACTCGTCGCGTGTCAGCAGACGGGGGTGGCACACCGCGCCCTCGCGTTCGAGCTGGATCGATTCCAGAGTCCACTGCAGCTGGACGGCGGCGGCGCGAGAAGGCACCAGCACGACGGTGTCGCGCAGGTCCCAGGGGGAGGTCGACGCGAGGCAGCTGGCGAGCGTGTGATGAAAGGTGGCGAGATCGGGGGTCGGGAAGAGCGTGGTCTGGCGCGGGGTGATCAAGGCAATTCGGGATAGCTCAGCAACCGGCCCAGGCTCGCTTCGGTCTCGTCGAGCAACATGAGGGCGCCGGACGCCGCCGATGCGGCATCGCCGGCCTTCGCGGGATCGTCAGTCTCTCGACGCAGCCGGGCCGCGCCGGCGGCGAGCTGCGACGCGCGGCGCAGCAGAGAGTGTACTCCCTCGAACCCGGCGGGTGGTCGCGGCGTTTCGAGCGTGCCGAGCAGTGTCTTGAATCGACGTTCGAGCACCGCCGCGTCAAGAGCGCCCACCGTCCGGGACCCGATCCCCTCGAGCAGTGGGCGATGCTCATTGGCCTTGACCAGCGTCCGCGCGAGGCGCTCGCCGAGCGCCTCATGATGCGGACTCCGTGAGGCCCACGCCCGACGTTCCCGATCGAGGGCCTCGGCCTCCTCCCGCATCCGTTCGATGGTGGCCCCGACGGCCGCCACCATCCCAGGTCGGTGGGCCCCAAGCTCATCGTCGCCCGTGGCAAGGTCCTCGGCCACCGCCGTCACCTCGGCAACATCCGCCTCGCGTGCGGCCAGATGCGCGCGCGCCAGGAGCATGGCAATCATCTCTCCATAGGCGCGGTCGAGCCGGGCCTCGGTCTCGACCCACGCCCTGAGCTCGCGAGTCGTGTCGCTCCGCCAGTCGCGTGGCAAAGCCTCGGCCTCGGTCTCGATCAGGCCGAGTACGCCCTGCAGCATCCCGGTCCGCTCGGCCGGTACCAGAGTCAGTCGCGCCGCGGTGATTGCCTGGGTCGCAACGGCGACCGGGTCCTCCAGATCGATGCTGGGCGCGGGCGGTGGGGGCAGCGGCAACATCGTTACCCGCACCGGTCCGACCTGGCCGGGGGCCAACCTGGCCAGACGGGCGTCGAGCATGGCCACCATCTCCTGCAGCTCTTCGTGCCGGTACCCGTGGTGCGCCACGCTCCAATCGAACACCTTGCGGCGGGTGTCGATGGCATTCCGAGACCGGACCGCGACATCGTCGGTCGCGACAAGCAGCTGAAGGGCGCGCGCGACGTCCGCCGTCAGTCGGGCGTAGTCGTCTCCCCCGGCGCGCTCGGCGTAACGCGCCGCCCGCACCGCGTCGGCGTGGCGCATGGTGATCGGCCAGTCGACCGCGGCCAGTGGGAGGGTCACCAGTTGGCTCCACTCGCCAGACTCGGCAAGCAGGAGCGGCACCGACAGGACCACCGTATCTCCGACCAGAGCCGGCTCACCCACGCTCAGGATGAGCCCACCGTCGACCAGGGTCACCGGAAACACACGAGCGTCCCCTGGGCTGTCGGCGCTGGCCGCGACGACTCCTGCTGAGAGCAAGGTGACGAGCACGAACGCCCGAGCGACCCTCACGACGGCCGGGGAAACCCGTCCCGCCCGAGACGATCGCGGCTGGCCTGTGGAAGAACTGTGCAAAGCGTGTGCATCCGATGTGAAAAGTAGGGGGATCGAACTTTTTTTCCGTCTCGAATCGATTGCAGCGTTTGGCCTTACCGCGTTGTGCACCGGTCTTCGTGCTTTCCTTCGCTTTCGGCCGCCCTCGACACTGACCTAGAATCCTTCCGTTCCCCTTAGCGGCGTTTCGAAGCAATCTCGTGACCGTTCAGCAATTCGACCAGACAATCAACGGGAAGACCTACCGGATTGAGGCGATGCTCGTCGATCCGGACCGGTGGCGTGCCTACCTCGTCAGAGTGCCGGGCGGGTCTACCGCGCTCATGCCCTTCTACGGACCGACCGCGGACGCAGCGGTCGACCAGCTCACCGCCTGGCTGACGCTTGCCTTGACCGCTGGCCCGGAAGAGGCCTGACACTTCCGGTATAGTACGGAGGCGCGCTCGGGCCAGTGGGCCGGCCTGCGCCAGGACCTACGACATGTGGCGCCGCACGCTGTTGATCGGCGGACTGCTGGTCGTGGCGACGGTCGGGGCCGTGGTCCCAGACCTCGTCGCCGCCGAACCGCCGCGCGTGCGCCTCATCACGACCGGCGGCACCATCTCCAACCGCCCCGGCGAACGCCTGACCCCCAACGAACTGCTCGACCTCGTGCCCGACCTGCACGAACTGGCGGAGGCCGAGGCGGAGGAGTTTGCCAACGTTCCCAGCAGCGCACTGACGCTCGACCAGTGGCTTCGCCTGACCAGACGGATTAATCAGCTGTTCAGCGCGGACCCCGAGTTGGCTGGCGTCGTCGTGACGAGCGGCACAGACACCCTCGAGGAACTGGCGTTCTTTCTCCACCTGACCGTGCGCGACGAACGCCCGGTCGTGGTGGTGGGCTCGATGCGCCGCCCCGAGACCCCCGGCTACGATGGCGCGGCCAACCTGCGTCAGGCATTCCGGGTGGCGTCCGACGAGTCGTCGCACGGGCGCGGCGTGCTGGTGGTACTCAACGACGAGATCAACTCGGCACGGGAGGTGACCAAGACCGACGCGCTGCATCTCCAGAGCTTCGAAGCGCGCGGCTACGGGGTGCTGGGCACCGTGGCGAGGGACCGCATCGTCTACTACCGCGGCCTCGAACGGCGTCACACCAAGACCAGCGAGTTCGACCTCGCCGGCGTGACCAGGCTTCCGCGGGTGGACGTGGTCATGACCTACCAGGGCGCGACGGGAGGTCTCATCCGCGCGGCGGTCGATCAGGGCGCGAAGGGCGTCGTGGTAGCGGGCGCGGGCGCCGGGGCGACCAGCAGCGGACAGCGAGACGCCATCGCCTATGCGAACGAACGTGACGTCCGCGTGGTCATCGCCTCACGCACCGGTCGAGGCCGCGTCGCCCCGCGGCCACCCGCCAACGGAGACGGCGACCCTGAGCGGCAACGACGACGAGCGATCGCGGGAGAG